>JBQGOU010000067.1:0-654 GCA_052086865.1 Cellulomonadaceae bacterium | reverse complement strand
CCGGTGACTTGACCTCGCTGCCGGTGAACGGCCGGGGGGCGGGCCGGCCCACGTACTCGGGACGCTCGATTGCAGCGGGGACGGTGCGCACCGGCGTGGGAGTGCCGGGGGTCAGTCGCTCGCCGCGGCGGTGCGTCGTCGGTGGCATGGCTGTCATTCTAGGGGTCATCCCACCACCGCCCGCGCACTGACGCGCAGGCGGGCGGCGCCGACGCCGCGGTGCAAGGATGGGCAGAGCCCGGCGCCGGCCGCGTCGGGCCCCGGGAGCGAGATGAGGAGCGTCCGATGAGCGAGTCGCCGCAGTACTACTTCAACGTCACAACCGGTCAGGTCGAACTGGGGAAGGAAAGCCCGTGGGACCAGCGGATGGGTCCGTACCCCACCCGGGAGGCGGCGGCTCAGGCGCTCGGGCGTGCCCAGGCGCGGACCGAGGCCTGGGACGAGGAGGACGAGCGCCGGCGTCAGGAGCGCGACGACGCGTAGCCGCTGGTCTGTCCGGTGCTCAGCGCTCGTAGGAGTGCTCGGGGCCCGGGTACGCACCTGAGCGCACCTGGTCCGCATAGGCCGCGGCGGCGGCCGACAACGCCGCACCGACCTGGCCGAAGCGCTTGGCGAACCGGGGCTACCAGTCGCCCATCCCGGCCATATCGGTCC
>JBQGOU010000066.1:629-12597 GCA_052086865.1 Cellulomonadaceae bacterium | reverse complement strand
CAGCGGCCAGGCCGTCGCCGCGTCCGACACGGTCTCGGACCAGATCGGCGCGTCCAGCACCCGGTCGAGCGCGCGTGCGGCAGCGCCGTCCGCGAGCTCGGTGCGCAGCGCCTCGAGCCGCGGACGCTGCGTGTCGGTACGCAGCCCCCAGCCGTAGGCGAAGGCCGGAGCATACTCGGCGTCGCCGACGTTGACCGGCTCACCGTCCGCCGCGGCCGGCCAGGAGACGGGCAGGCGGCCCGTGAACGGCTGCTCCCCGAAGAGCACGTCGGCCACGCCGGCGCCCTCGGTGCCCGGCAGCCAGGAGGCGACCAGGGCGTCCATCTGGTCGAGCTGGTCGGTCACGACCTGCGGGCGACCGGAGACGATCAGCACCACACAGGTCTCGATCGCCGAGCAGACCTCGTCGATCGTGGCCTGGTCCGCAGCGCTGAGGTCCATGCGGAACTGCGAGTCGGGGGAGTTGCGCACGTCCCCGATGCCCTCGGCATAGGGCAGCTCGCCGACCACCACGACGCCGACGTCGTGGCCCGCCGTGTCCGCGGAGCCGTCGGGGCTCAGCGTCACGTGCTGCCCGGCGGCGACGATGGCCTCGCCGATGCTCGTGCCCTCGGTGGTCCGCCCGGGCGAGCCCTGCCAGGAGATCGACCAGCCGCCGAGCTGGCGCCCGAGGTCGTCTGCGGCGGAGCCGGCAACGTAGATCCGCTGCTCGGCGGACAGCGGCAGCGCGCCGTCGTTCTTCAGCAGCACCTGGGACTGCGCGGCCAGCTGCCGCGCCACTGCACGGTGCTCCGCCGAACCGACGTCGTCGGTGTGGGTGCGGTCCGCGAACGGGGCCTCGAACAGCCCGAGGGCGAACTTCTGTACCAGGATGCGGGTCACGGCGTCGTCGATGCGCTCAATCGCGATCGTCCCCGCGTCGTGGGCCGCGTGCACCGCGTCGATGAACTGCCGGTAGTTGTACGGTGCCATCGCCATGTCCAGCCCGGAGTTCACCGAGCGCACGACCTTCTCGGCGTAGGTGCCGCCGGGCAGCTTGTCGATGCCCTCCCAGTCACTGATGAGGAAGCCGGCGAAGCCGAGCTCCTCCTTGAGCACCGTCGTGTTCAGCTCGGTGTGCTCGTGCATGCGCAGCACCTCGCCGCCGTCGACCGAGACCCCGGAGTAGGACGGCATCAGCGACCCGACCCCGGCCTCGATCGCCGGGAGATAGGGGGCGATGTGCAGGCGCCTGAGCTCGTCCAGCGAGGCCACGTTCGTGACCCCCTGGTCGATCGGGTAGGCGCTGCCGGTCACGGTCGGGTCGAAGGTGGTTCCGCCGTCGCCCACCCAGTGCTTCACCGTCGCCAGCACCTCGTCGCTGGCGCTCATGTCGTTCGGGTCCGTGCCCTGCAGGCCGACGACGGCTCCCCGGGCGAAGGCCGTGACCAGGTCGGGGTCCTCCCCGAAGGCCTCGTAGCTCCTGCCCCAGCGGTCGTCACGGACGACGGACACGGCCGGGGAGAACGTCCACGGGATCCCGGTCGCCCGGACCTCGGCCGCGGTGACCCGGCCGGCCTCCTGCACCAGCGCGGGGTTGCGCGTGGAGCCCAGCCCGATGTTGTGCGGGAACAGCGTCGCCCCCACGACGTTGTTGTGCCCGTGCACGGCGTCGATGCCGTAGATCAGCGGGATCTGCAGGCGGGTGGACAGCGCCTCGCCCTGGTAGCCGTCGACCATGTCCGCCCAGCCGTGCGGGGTGTTGTCGGCCGGGACGGACCCGCCGCCGGACAGCACCGAGCCGAGGCCGAGATCGGCCACGTCGGATGCGGAGGACAGCCCCAGCCGCTCGGCCTGGGTCATCTGGCCGATCTTCTCCTCGAGCGTCATACGGCTCAGCAGGTCCGCTGCGCGCTCCTGGGGGCTCAGCGCCGGGTCGAGGTAGGCCAGACCCTGGGCGTTGATGACGATGCGGGCGTTGCCGCCCACCTCACCCTGGTCGCTGGTCAGGGTGAGCGGAACCGTCTTCGCCTCGGCGGCCTGCGTGGCCACCGCCGTGGCGACCTCGAACGTCTGGGCGGTGCCGGACTCCGCACCCTCGGGGAACGTCAGCTCTCCCTGGGTCGGGGTGAAGTCCGTCGTCGGGACGGCGGTGCCGTCCTCGCCTGTGGCGTAGGCGACGACGACGTCCTCCGTCAGCGGCTCGCCGTCGTTCGTGCTCGCCACGACCGTGACCGTCGCGCTCTGGCCCGCGTCGACGAGGACTACCTCGGGCGTCGCCGTGAGGGCGACCGCGGCGGCGCCCCGTGCGGAGCCGTAGACCTCGACGTCGTCGATGCGGTATCCGGTCGCCGGGGTTCCCGGCGGCATGGTGATCGACCAGCCCCAGGCGCGCTCGAGGGTGAGCACGCCGTCCTGCGTCGCCTGGTCCCCGGGCTGGTAGCCGCTGGGGGTGAAGGAGGTGAACGGCAGCTCGACGAGCTTCCACCGGCTGCCGTCCGGGCTCCAGTTGTCCTTGAACGTGACGCGCCACAGCTCGGCCTGCTCGCCGTGCGGGCCGCCGTCCTTGATCTCGACGGCGATGTCGGCGCCCGCGGTGGGGGAGGCGGGGCGGTTGTCCTGCGAGGCGTACCACCAGAACCGGATGCCGCCGTAGCTGCTCCAGTCCTGACGCTGGGCAAGGTTGTGGCTCACCCCGCCCCAGCTGCCGTCGGCCACGTGGTACGTGCCGGACAGGACGTGGTTGCCCTCGGGTGCGGCGCCGTCGCGGGTGTCCGCGGTGACCTCAAGCGTCGGCTTGTCCGTCTCGTGCTGACCCCAGGCGAAGACGCCGGTCGGGTTCGCGTCCGTGGTCAACGGCACATCGCCCTCGAAGTCGTCGACGACGGCTGCGCGTTCGACGATGGCGAAGTCGTCGAACTCCCAGGTCCCGGCCCCGAGGTCGGACAGCGTGACGGCGTAGCCCCACACGGTGCGCGGGTCGAGGCGGTCCGGGGCGTCGGCGTCGTTCTTCTTGCGCAGGGCGGAGAACGGAACCGTCACCTGGTGCCACCCGGCCGCGGCGTCGGCGAAGCTCGCCTCGAAGAGGGTGGCCCCGCCCGCGCTCGCGCCCCCCGACTTGAGCTCGTAGCGCAGCGTGTCGCCGCTGCCCGTGCCGTGGAACCAGAAGGTGAACGCGCCGGCCACGGACCAGTCCTGGGCGCTGGTGAAGTCGTGCGAGAAGCCGCTCCACCCGCCGTCGGGCACGCCACCCACCACGGCGCGCAGGGCCTGGGCGCCGGACGGCGCGTCCGGCCAGCCGGCGGGAACGCGGCTCAGGGTCGGGGATGCGGTGTCGTCGTTGCCCCAGCCGAAGACGGTGATGGCCGTCTCGAAGTCGTCCACCGCAATCGTGCGCCCCGACGACGGCGGTTGGGCGTCGCCCTCGAGCGTCACCGTGTGGGTCGAGACCGTGCCGAGGGAGACGCCGTCGGACGGGTCGGAGAGCGTGAGGGTGAAGTCGCGGTTTCCGGCCAGCGCGCCGAGCGGCGAGGTCTCGACGGTGACGGCGGCGCTGGTCTGCCCGGCCGGGACCGTGACCGTCCGGTCAACCGCGGTGTAGTCCTCGCCGGCGGTGGCTGTGCCGTCGGCCGAGGCGACGTGCACCGTGGTGTCTTCGGTGCGCGCGGTGTTCAGCCGCAGCGGCACCGTGACCTCGGTGCCGCCCGTGGTGACGGTGCGGGCGCGGTCGAAAGACACGCGCACGTCGTCCGGCGTGCCCCAGGCCTCGACCGCGAACAGCGAGTAGCCGTAGTAGTGCAGCGTGGGAGCATCCCAGGTGGAGGCGCCGCGCCGGGTCATGTCCAGGCGCACGTACTGGCCGCGGGCGCCGTCCGGCAGCGTGAGGACCTCGGTGCCGCCCTGGCCACTGGTCTCGGTGTGCACGAGGGTCCAGGAGGCGTCGTCCTCGGGGTTCGCGCTCGCGATCGACACCGTGTAGGCGCTGGCGTAGGAGGCCTCCCAGACCAGGCGCAGGGAGTCGAGGTCGGCCTGTCCGCCCAGGTCGAGCTGGAACCACTGGGCCCACTCGACGTCCTCATCGGGACCGTTGCCGCTGGCCCACCGGGTGGCCGGGTCGCCGTCGACGGCGTTCTCGGCGGGGAACGCGCCGTCCGTGTCGTCCTGGGACTGGCTCGCGGTGGCGACGGCGTCGAGCGCCAGGTCGCTGAGGCCGGCGTCCTCGGGCGCGGACTGGGCCGGGACGGCGAGTCCGAGCGCGGCGACCGCGAGGGCGGTCACCGCGACGGTGAGACGACGCAGGCGGCCCCGGGCCCCGAGGGTCGTGCGCGTGCGGCGGGAAGCGCTGTCATGCGCGAGGGCCATGGCTAACTCCGTTGTTGTCTGGTGCGTGCGTGGCGGGGCCCTGCGCTGGGCCCACGTCCGAGCACCATAGCCGTGGAATCGACTCCATCGCCACCCATCGGGCATTTCGGGCCGCGCACGTGCTGCGGTGCTGCCCTACCTCGTGAGGGTGAGCAGCATCTCCACGGTGCCTGCGTCCTCGACCTTGACGAAGCCCAGGTCCGGGGCCTCGACGCCGAAGTCCGAGAACGTGACCGGAATCGACCCGGAGACCTCGACGCCGTCGGCGGTCTGCTGGGCCTCCAGGGCCACCGTGACCGACTGGGTCACGCCCGCGATCGTCAGATCGCCGCTCGCCTCGACGGAGACGACGCCGTCCGCAATTCCGCTGATGTCCACGGGCTCGGTCAGGGTGAAGGTCGCGGTGGGGTACTCCGAGGTGCTCAGGATCTCGAGGAACTTGCCGTCGCGGTTGGTGCTGTCCGTCGTGATCGTGGTCATCGACACCGTGATCTCGGCTGCGGTCAGGCTGATGTCCTCGACCGTCACGGTGCCGGACACGTCGTCCGTGCGCCCGACGACGGTCACGTCCTGACCGTTGAGGACCTCGGCCACGCGGTATCCGGCCTGGGAGCCGTCCGCCACCGTCCACTCCCCGGCGAGATCGGTCGCGTCGGTTGCGTCTCCGGCCCCGGCGGTCGATGAGTCCGTGCCCGGGGTGGTCGTGGACAGCGCCAGCTCCTCGGGAGCCTTGGTGTTCTGAATCGAGGCGTACACCAGCGTGCCGCCGTAGGCGGCGCCGGCAAGGACCACGAGGCTGACGAGGGCGATGAGTAGCTTCTTCACGGGGACTCCTGGGTCGGGGTGGCTCGATGAAGGTTCAATCACACCGGAGGGCCCTGGGAGAAGCCTGAGTGACGGGTGGACGTGGCGTGAGAGTGGCGTGGGTACGCCGGTCTGCGCGTCTCAGCGGAAGACGACGGTTCTGCTGCCGTTCATCAGGACCCGGTGCTCGCAGTGCCAGCGCACCGCACGGGACAGGACCCGTCGCTCGACGTCCTGTCCCAGGGCGACCATCTGCGCGGTGCTGCGAGTGTGGTCCACCCGCTCCACGTCCTGCTCGATGATCGGCCCCTCGTCCAGGTCGCCGGTGACGTAGTGGGACGTGGCGCCGATGAGCTTGACCCCGCGGTCGTGCGCCTGGTGGTAGGGGCGGGCGCCCTTGAAGCTGGGCAGGAACGAGTGGTGGATGTTGATGACTCGTCCGGACAGCTCCTTGCAGAGCTCGTCGGACAGGATCTGCATGTAGCGGGCCAGGATGACGAGCTCGACGTCGAGCTCGCGCACCAGGGCGAGCAGCTGGGCCTCGGACTCCAGCCGGGTCTCGCGGGTCACCGGGATGTGCACGAACGGCTTGTCGTAGAACTCCGCGAGCGGCTCAAGGTCGCGGTGGTTGCCCGCCACCGCGACGATGTCGACCGGCAGCCCCTCCGAGCGCTGGCGGAACAGCAGGTCGTTGAGGCAGTGCGCGGCGGTGCTCACGAGCACCAGGGTGCGCACGGGCCGCCCGACGACGTCCAGGTGCCAGGTCATCCCGAACTGCTCGGCCACCTCGCGCAGGGATGCGGTGAGCTCCTCGCGACCGATGGCGAGCTGGACCTGGACCCGCATGAAGAACAGCTGGGTGTCCGGATCGCCGAACTGCTGCGACTCCGTGATGTTCCCGCCGTGCGAGGCAAGCACGCCGGTGACAGCGTGCACGATGCCCGGACCGTCCGGGCAGGACAGGGCCAGGACCCAGTGCGTGGGCGCGGGAACGAGGGCGTCGGGCGTGGTGGTGGACACAGGTCACAGGCTAGTCGACGGCGGGTGGAGGCCCGCGTCTCCACGACGGTCGACCCCGGCCCGGTGACCTGAGACGATAGGTCCATGAGTGAGCCGGAGATCAGGATCGAGCCCGTCGGGGACGAGTCCGCAGGTGAGCTGTTGACCCTGCGCCGTGCCGCCTTCGTCACCGAGGCGCAGACCTACGACGATCCGCACATCCCCCCGCTCACGCAGACGCTCGGTGAGCTGCGCGCGGACCTCGCCGCCGAGGGCGTCGTCACCCTGGGCGCGTGGCTCGGGCACCGTCTGGTCGGGTCGGTCCGTGTGGAGATCGAGGACGGCAAGGCGACTCTCGGACGCCTTGCGGTGGCCCCGGACCTGCAGGGCAAGGGCATCGGCACACAGATGATGTTCGCGGTCCTCCCGCACCTGCCCGACGAGGTCTCCGAGATCTGGGTGTTCACCGGCAAGGACTCCAAGCAGAACCTGTCGATGTACGCGAGCCAGGGCTACGAGCACCAGTACGACCAGGCGACCGGCGATCTCACCTACGCCTACCTGCGGCGCATCCTCGGGGACCCGAGCGTGGAGACCGTGGAACCGCAGTCGGGCGACGCGGGGTAGTTGCTACACTCCTGTGCGTCGCGACTGGCGCATCTAGGTGGGTCACCACCGGGGAGCGACGTCTTCATCCGACTTCGGGTCGTTCGCCTGGGCCCCGGTCACCACACGGCCCGTGTGCGTGCCCGAATTCGGGACGCAGCACACTGATGACTGCGAGGAGAACGATGAGCGCCCAGACCGAGAGCACCATGAACCAGGGCCTGGCCCAGGTCGACCCCGAGATCGCCGCCGTCCTGGACGGTGAGCTGACCCGGCAGCGCGAGACCCTCGAGATGATCGCGAGCGAGAACTTCGTTCCCCGCGCCGTCCTCGAGGCCCAGGGCTCCGTGCTGACCAACAAGTACGCCGAGGGCTATCCTGGCCGGCGCTACTACGGCGGTTGCGAGCAGGTGGATGTCGCCGAGAACCTCGCCATCGCGCGCGCCAAGGACCTGTTCGGCGCCGAGCACGCCAACGTCCAGCCGCACTCCGGCGCCACCGCCAACGCGGCCGTGCTGCACGCGCTGATCAACAAGGGCGACAAGATTCTCGGCCTCGAGCTGGCCCACGGCGGTCACCTCACGCACGGGATGAAGATCAACTTCTCCGGCAAGCTCTACGACGTCTCCTCCTACGGGGTCGACCCGACCACGCACCTGATCGACATGGACAAGGTCCGTGAGACCGCGCTCGCGGAGCGCCCCGACGTGATCATCGGCGGCTGGTCCGCCTACCCGCGGCACATCGACTTCGCCGCCTTCCGCGAGATCGCCCAGGAGGTCGGCGCGAAGTTCTGGGTGGACATGGCCCACTTCGCCGGACTGGTGGCCGCGGGTCTGCACCCCAGCCCCGTCCCGCACGCCGACGTCGTCTCCTCCACCGTGCACAAGACGATCGGCGGGCCCCGGTCCGGCTTCATCCTCTCCCGTGAGGCCTACGCCAAGAAGATCGACTCCGCCGTCTTCCCCGGCCAGCAGGGCGGCCCGCTCATGCACGTGGTCGCGGCCAAGGCCGTCTCCTTCAAGATCGCCGGCTCCGAGGAGTTCCGCGAGCGCCAGGAGCGCGTGCTGCGCGGCGCCAAGCTCATCGCCGAGCGGCTCAGCTCCGCCGACGTCGCCGAGGCCGGCGTCTCCGTGCTGACCGGAGGCACCGACGTGCACCTGGTGCTCGTCGACCTGCGCCACTCCGATCTGGACGGCCAGCAGGCCGAGGACCTCCTGCATGCCGCAGGCATCACCGTGAACCGCAATGCCGTGCCGTTCGACCCCCGCCCCCCGCGCGTGACCTCCGGCCTGAGGATCGGCACGCCGGCGCTTGCGGCCCGCGGCTTCGGCGACGTCGAGTTCGCCGAGGTGGCCGACATCATCGCCACGGCGCTCAAGGGCGGCGCGGCAACCGACGTCGACGCCCTGCGCGCTCGCGTGGCGCGGCTGACGGCCGACTTCCCGCTGTACCCCGGCCTGCAGCAGTACTGAGCGGAGGCCAGCCATGACCGCACAGATCCTCGACGGCACGGCGACCGCCGCCGCCATCAAGGCTGAGCTCGCGCAGCGCGTGGAGGTCCTCAAGGACCTGGGCGTCGTGCCCGGACTCGGCACGGTGCTGGTCGGGGACGACCCGGGCAGTCACTCCTACGTGCGCGGCAAGCACCGCGACTGCGCCCAGATCGGGGTGTCCTCGATCCGCGAGGACCTGCCCGCTGACGCGACGCAGGAGGACATCGAGGCGGCGGTCGAGCGGCTGAACGCCGACCCGGCCTGCACCGGGTACATCGTGCAGCTGCCGCTGCCTGCCGGCATCGACACCAACCGGGTCCTCGAGCTGATCGACCCGGACAAGGACGCCGACGGTCTGCACCCGATGAACCTCGGCCGGCTCGTGCTGCGGACGGCCGAGCCGATCGACTCGCCCCTGCCCTGCACCCCGGCCGGCATCCTCGAGCTGCTCCGCCGCCACGGCATCGACCTGGCGGGCCAGGACGTCGTCGTGCTCGGGCGTGGGACGACAGTGGGCCGCTCGATCGGGCTCCTGCTCACTCGCAAGGATGTCAACGCGACCGTGACGCTGACGCACACCGGGACTCGCGACCTCGCCGCGCACCTGCGCCGCGCGGACGTGATCGTGGCCGCGGCGGGTGTGCCCGGCATCGTGCGGGCCGAGGACGTCAAGCCGGGTGCCATCGTGCTCGACGTCGGTGTGAGCCGGGTGCTGGACCCGGAGACGGGCAAGGCGCGGCTGGTCGGCGACGTCGATCCCGGCGTCGGTGAGGTCGCGTCCTGGCTGTCGCCGAACCCCGGCGGGGTGGGGCCGATGACCCGCGCCATGCTGCTCGCCAACGTGGTGGACGCCGCCGGTCGCCCCTGACCTCCCGAGTAACAATCGCGTGAACTCTTGCCACCCCCTGGGGTGGCAAGAGGCGTCTGTGGGGGTGAATGGCACCTGCGTGCCACGTGGCGGCGACGCGCTGACCTGCAACGACGCTGTTCGCGGCGCACAGGGTGCGTGGGCAGGGTGATCCAGGTCACCTCTAGCGCAAACGGAGCATCGCTGGCACGCTACGGGTAGTCCCCGGTGCACGGACCTCACGACGGTGTGGGGAGCGACCGTGCTCGGGTGCCATCTCCGACCCGTGCGGGCCGCCGAAGCGCCCGCGCAGAAAGTGGATTCAAGGATGAGAATCGCACGAGGGAAGCTCACGCGTTCTGTCGCCTGGGTGGCCAGCAGCTCATTGGTCGCGGTGTCGTTGGTTGCGGGGACGGCGGCCTATGCGGAGGACGAGGGCGTTGAGGACGGCATCGTCGCCACCGCCACGGCAGAGCCGGAGACCGACGCCGCAGGGTCGGAGACGGACGCGGACGGTGCGCAGGACGCAACGCCGAGCGAGGAGGCCGCGGAGGGGGGCTCCGACGGCGCCGTCGAGACACTCGAGGAGGCCGCGCCCGCCATCGAGGCACTCGCCGAGACCAGCGACGTGGGCCTGCAGGCGGTGACGACGATCAACCTGCTGTCCACCAACGACTTCCACGGGCGGATCGACGCCAACACGGTGAAGTTCGCGGGGACCGTCGAGCAGGCTCGTGCGCAGTACCCCGACACGACATTGTTCATCTCGAACGGCGACAACATCGGCGCCTCGCTGTTCGCGTCCTCGTCGCAGGGCGACATCCCCACGATCGAGGTGCTCAACGCCCTGGACCTCGACGTCTCCTCGGTGGGCAACCACGAGTTCGACCAGGGCTTCGCCGACCTCACGGGTCGCGTGACCGATGCGGCGGACTTCCGCCACCTGGGCGCGAACGTGTACGAGAAGGGCACGACGACTCCGGCGCTGCCGGAGTACGAGATCTTCACGGTCGGCGGAGTCCAGGTCGGGGTCATCGGCGCCGTGACGCAGGAGACCCCGAGCCTGGTGAGCCCGGGCGGAATCCAGACGATCGACTTCGGCGACCCGGTCGCCGCCGTGAACCGTGTGGCCGCCCAGCTGACCGACGACAACCCGGACAACGGTGAGGCCGATGTGATCGTGGCGACCATCCACGAGGGTGCCAGCGAGGGCACGCCGGATGGCGCCACGCTTGAGCAGGAAGTCGCCAACGGCGGCGCCTTCGCCCGGATCGTCAATGATCAGGTGCCCGAAGTCGACGTCGTGTTCACCGGCCACACGCACAAGGAGTATGCCTGGATATCGGACGTGCCCGGCACGGCTGACCAGCGGCGGCCGATTCTGCAGACCGGCTCCTACGGCAGCCACGTCGGCCAGGTCATCCTGAACTACGACGACACAACGGACACCGTGACCTTCGGCGAAGTGCAGAACGAAGTGCAGAACATTGCCCGCGTCCAGACCGAGGATGCGGAGCTGGTCGTCACGTACGAACGTGTCGCTGAGGTCAAGGCCATCGTCGACAAGGCGATCGCCGATGCAGCCGTGATCGGGGACCAGCCCGTGGGCGAGGTGACGGCGGACATCACGACGGCGTTCCGCAGCGGCAGCTACGTCGACGGGGTGTACACGGCCGCGCAGAACCCCGAGAACCCGAACGATCCCACCTTCGGCCGTGACGACCGGTCGAGTGAGTCGGCGCTGGGGAACCTCGTGGCCGACTCCCTGCGGGACTCGCTGGCCGACCCGGACCGTGGCGGCGCTCAGATCGGAGTCGTGAACCCGGGCGGGCTGCGGGCCGAGCTGCTGCACGGCGACGATGGCGAGATCACCTATGCCGAGGCGAACGCGGTGCTGCCGTTCGTCAACAACCTGTGGACCACGACGCTGACGGGTGCGCAGTTCGTCACCCTGCTGGAGCAGCAGTGGCAGCGCAGGGCGGACGGCTCCCTCATCGAGGACCGCCCCTTCCTGCACCTCGGACTCTCGGACAACGTGTCCTACACCTACGACCCCGACGCCCCGCTGGATGAGCACATCACCTCGGTGACGATCGACGGCGAGCCGCTGGACCCGGCCGCCGAGTACCGCATCGGGACGTTCTCCTTCCTGGCGCAGGGCGGGGACAACTTCCGGGTTCTCCCCGAGGGCACGGACACGCGGGACTCCGGGCTGGTGGACCGTGACGCGTGGATCGACTACATCACGACCAACAGCCCGCTCTCGCCCAGCTTCGACCGCCGCGCGGTGGCAGTGTCGGGGGAGATCCCGACCACGGCGACGGCTGGCGAGACGATCACTCTCGAGCTCTCCGGTCTCGACCTGACGAGCCTCGGTGCGCCGCAGAACGCCGACATCCTCACGGCGCTGGTCACCCCGACGCAGGATGTGCTCCTGAGCGAGTTCGCCGTCGTCGACGGGGCGGCCACGGTTGCGGTGACGATCCCCGAGGACATCGAGGGCCCGGTGGTGCTCGAGATCGCGGCGCTTCCGTCCTGGACCCTGGTGTCCGTCCCGTTGCAGGTGACGGCCGATTCGGACGGCGGCGCGACGCCCACACCGACGCCCACGCCGACCCCGACGCCCGAGCCGACCACGCCGGCACCGGCTCCCGGTGCGGGCGGGCCCGGAGGCAGCCTGCCGAACACCGGAACCGACCTGCAGCTCCTCGCGGTCGCCGCGATGCTGCTGCTCGCCGGGGCCACCGGGGTGGGCGCCCGCCGCTTCGCCCGCCGCGGGGCCTGAACCGGAGGCGGGGGGGGGGGGGGGGGCGCCCCCCCCCCCCCCCCCCCCGCGGGGTCCGCCCACGGCCCCCCGGGGGCGGCCCCGCGCCCC
>JBQGOU010000066.1:0-619 GCA_052086865.1 Cellulomonadaceae bacterium | reverse complement strand
GCCTGCCCCCGCCCGCCGAGCCGTCGAACGCTTAGCCGAAGCCGGACCCCTGGGGTCCGCTCCCGGGCCCGTGCGGTCTGGGCTCCTCGGGCCTGAGGCCCGGTCACACCACCGGGCGTTCCTGCGCCCATCGACGAGGGACACACATGGACACGCATGAGGTGAGGGCAGCCGCCGGCCGACCGCAGAGGACGGGCCGCCGGGTGATGGCCGCACTGACGGGCACCGCGATGCTCGCCGCGGGACTGAGCGTGGCACTGCCCGCGCAGGCTGCGGTCAGCACGGACGCGCAGGTGATCATCAACGAGGTGTACGGGGGCGGAGGCAACTCCGGAGCCACCTACACCCACGACTTCATCGAGCTGTACAACACCGGTGACACGGCCGTGAACCTGAGCGGGTGGTCGGTGCAGTACGCATCGGCCGCCGGAACGAACTGGAGCGGCGTCATCCCGCTGACGGGCCAGATCGCTCCGGGGGCGCACTACCTCGTGCAGGGAGCGGCCCAGACGCCCGACGTCGGAACACCCCTTCCCGCCGCGGACGCGAGCGGCACCGTCAACCTCGCGGGAGCCAACGGCAACGTGGCGCTCGCATCCGACTCCTCGGCACTGACCTG
>JBQGOU010000065.1:0-12660 GCA_052086865.1 Cellulomonadaceae bacterium | reverse complement strand
GGTGGGATCGACGACGATCCCGGTGCGCTGGTTGTCCAGATCCATCGCGTCGTCCGACGCGACGACCCGACCAATGAACTCCTCACCCTCGCCGTGCATCTCGGAGACCGCAAGATCGTTCGAAAGGGAACCCTCGCATGACTGATGCCCAGTCCGGAGTCCGCTCTGGAGAACTGATGCATGTGCCGATCTCGGCGCTCCTTCTCGACCCCAACAACCCGCGCCTCCCCGCATCCCGGCAGGGAGGCGAGCAAGCGGACCTCGCGGTCGACCTAGAACTCGGCTTTGACGCGTTCGCCGTGGCACAGTCCATCGCGGACAACGGCTTCTTCGCTGCTGAGCCCTTGATCGCCATACGAGCAAAGGAGCCCGACAAGTACATCGTTGTCGAGGGGAACCGCCGACTGACAGCCCTGCTTGGGCTGACCCGCCCTGAGATCCGGGAACAGTTCGCTGAGCCGACGCGGTGGGAGGCCGTCGCACTGAAGGCTGCGATGTCTGCCGATGTCGTGGTGCCGATCGTCGTCCACAAGACTCGCGAAGCGACCCACGTCGAGGTGTCCCGCGCGCATGTCGTTGGCAAGCTCCAGTGGCGGCCTTACATGCAGGCCCGGTTTATTGCCGCGCGTGTTGCCGAGGGGCGCTCCATCAAGGAAGTAGCCGACCTGATCGGTATCACCAAGAGCAAGGCTGCCGACCTCTACCGAGATCAGGCGATCGTCAGCCAGGCGGCCTCGGTCGGGCTGAACACGGGTAATGTCGAGGGTGCCTTCTCGCTCCTGACGGTTGCGATGGGCAACACAAAACTCCGAGACCACATTGGCGCACCTCTCGGCTCCAGGCTCGAGCCAGGTGAGGATCCTGTGCCAGCCGGCACGATCAACGAACTCAAGGAGGTCATCTCCTGGGTGTTCGGTGACGAGGACGCCGAGCCGGTCATTACTGACTCGCGCCAGATGAGCGCGCTCGGCAACGTCGTTGCCAGCGAGGCAGGCCTGGCCGCCCTCCGGTCTGGCAAGAGCCTCGAAGAGGCGAAGCAGCAGGCTCAGAGTGCAGGCATGCACCCTCGGGAGCGACTCGTCAAGCGCATCACCACTGCCACGAATGCACTTGGGGCGGCCAGCGACGACCTGGCGGAATACGCCTCCGACAAGCAGGTTGTCGGCCTTCTTTCCGACCTCGAGTCCCTCGTAGAGTCTATGCGCAACGTCGTTGACCAGGCAGGGATCGAGGCGCAGGAGTTGTGACCATCCGTGGCCGCGATCGCATAGCGGACTGGATCGAAACGGCTCTCCTCGTCCGAGGTCCGCGACCGCTTGGACTCGATCCGCTGAATGCCTACTTCGAGGCACGTCACGGACTGGAGACTCAGATGGTGAGTACTGGGGTTCGAGAGATGGCGCGGCGCGCAGGGTTGCTCGGCGATTGCTATCCGTTCAAGGTCAACGAGTTTGCCGTCCGCTCTACCCCTGACGCTTCAGGGTCGCCTTACATGACTGTTGCGCTGATGGCACCGGGCAACCCCGTGCGCGAGTACCTCAGCGCCGCTCCCGACGAGTCGATGGCGGTCATTTTCGAGAACCTCGTTGCGGAGGCCGTCTCGCGGATCTGGGGCGACGCAGGCCTCGCAGTGCGGTTCGGATGGCCGTCAGACATCGGCCGGCCGCCCGAGTTTGACCTCGCGATCCACTGGCTAGCCCAGAAGCTTGGAGTCGACGTCGGCCAAGGATACCGACAGCCTCGGCGCAAGGACGGGGGCGTTGACGTCGTCGCGTGGCGTCCGTTCCCCGACAGCCGTTCAGGGTTCCCGGTCCTACTCGTGCAATGCACTCTGCAGGAGAACCTTCTGGCGAAGGGTATGGACGTCGACACGCGACTGTGGGGATCCTGGCTGGCGATGGACGTCGACCCCGCGACTGCACTGGCGACGCCGACCGCGCTCGCACCTGGAACGATCTGGGATGAGTTGGCACTCAAGTACATGGTGCTCGATCGGATAAGGATCGTCGGGCTCGCAGAGCCAGCCGGAACGGACGAGTTCGGCCGGGACTGGGTCACCGGAACCATTGACGAGTTGCTAGGACACATGGAAGAGGTACGTGAGTTGTGAGAGTACAGAAGAAGGACATCGTCACCGAGATCGCCGACGCGCTCGGGCGCGAGGTGCCAAAGATGTCTACCGGTTCGACCGAGCCCCGCGCGATCTTCGACATGATCAACGAGGAACTCGCGCTCGGGCTATCCAACAAGTTGACGAAGCCGCAGGTCGCACAGGCGATCGTCGAGTCGACGGGCGAGGTCTGGGCGCCAGACTTCGATTCGCGCGGTGGCACTGTTACTCTCAGGGGACTTCAGGCGGTTCGGGAAGCAGTCCGGTTCTACATCGGCGCGTGACGAACGAAACTGCAACGACGGGCCAGGACCATCTCGCAAGTCTAGGGGCGCCTTCTTAGTTTGAAGAGCCGCCGAACTGATGGTGGAACGCTCTCAGACCTCTGCCGTAGAGCAATGCGAGTTTGGGGAACGGCCGGCATCGAGCCCAGAAGCCCTACCCATCCCACCGGATGAAAGACAAGGCTAGAGCAGTCTGCCAAGTGGCAGAGCCGCCGCTGTGAACGCCTGGGCTTGCTGGCCCCACAACCGCCGGGTCTCGCACGACGCCTGGATCGCGGCCTGCTCGACGGTGGCGACGGCGCGCTCGAGTTCTTCTGCGTCTAGTGCGCTGACGGTGATGAGGCCGGTGGCGCGCAGGATGCCGTGTCCGGCGGTGAGGTCGGCTTCTTGTTGGAGGACGTCGTTGTACTCGGCAGTTTGGGCGGCGTCTTCGATCTGTCCGATCTTGGCGCGTTGGGCTGTGTCGGAGATGTGCTCGGTCTTCTTCTTGCGGATGTCGCGGGCGGCGATGTCGGCGCGTATGGGGGTGAACAGCATTGTGAAGGTGCGGCGCACGGCGGTGGTGTGGATCAGCGGGGACAGGAACCCGGGGTAGACGAGGGAGCGGGGCCATTCGGAGATCCACAGGACGCAGTGGTAGGCGGAGTCTGAGCGGATGTGCTGCCATTCCTCGGTCACGGAGACTGGTCCGGCGGTGGCGAGGTCGCGGCCGAGGTTGCCGTGGCGTTCGAGTGCGGCGGCCACGGTCGGGTCGTAGGCCGAGCGCAGGATGAGCGCGAGGTCGCCGGGTGTGAGGACGGCGGTGGGTGTCAGGTCGGCTGAGCGCAGCGCTGCGGTCAGGGAGTCGATCTCTTGGCGCAGGACGACTGCGGCACCGCGTACTCCGCCGCCGGCCGTGCGGACAGATCGGGCGGCGGCTTTCATGTCGAGGGCGACGGAGATGGTGGAGGCGTGCTGTTCGCCGGCGGGGCCAGCGCGGTCGATGAGTTCACCGTATGTGCGGGTGACCCAGGTGTCGGCGTGTGAGCCGTGGGTGGCCCACCAGTCTGCAAGTCCTTTGCCGGAGTCGGGCAGGGTGCGCTCGGTGACCTGTAAGGCTGCCAGGCGTCCCGAACGGCACGCGGTGGCCAGCACGCGTCCCCAGGCGGTGATGCGGCGTTGCTGGTCGGCGGGGTCCAGGAGCGTGAACGCCGGGTGGGTGACGGGGATGATGGCGGTGAGGGTCGCGGCGGCCGGGTCGTGAATCATCGCGGCGCCGGTCTCGGCCTCGGTCCACAGGCGCAGGTTCGCCGCGTTCCCGGGCAGGGCGAGGGTTCCGTAGGGGCGAGGCTTGGTGATGCGCCGGTGGAAGACGTTCTGGTTGGTCATCGCGCGTTGGGCGAACTGGGCGGTGATCGGGGCCCATTCGATGACCGGCTTACCTGCCACGCGGGCCCACCCCAGGACGGCGAGCACGACGACGGCCGGGGTTGCGTATGCGGTCGCGTTCCCGCCGGTGTACAGCGCGGCCAGGAGCACCACGGCGCCGGTGCCGACTATGGCGAGCTGGGGTCCGCTCAGGCCCAGGAGCACGCCCCTCTTGGCGAGCCGGGAGAACCTCACCGGCGCGGGGCCCGCGCTTGTGTGCTGGTCGGAGATGGTCATCGGGTTCCTCCGTGCCGGGGTTCGTTGGCGACGTCGTGCTGCTGTTCGCTGGCTCCTGCCACGGTGCGGCCGGTGCGTTGCCCGGCATCCCAGGTGGCCTTCGCGACGAGGGCGCCACCGGCGAGCGCGGCACCAGCACCGCTCGCCGCGGCCCCGGTCGCAGCGCCGCCGCCGCCGGACGCTGACGCGCCGGCGGTGCCCGACGAGCCCGCGGTCCCCGCAGCGCCCGGAGCGCCACTAGCTCCGCTCGGCCCGGGCTCTCCCGCCGTCCCCCCGCCCGATCCTCCGGTGGGAGGCGGTGCCGACGAACCGCTGCCGCGCAGGATGGATGGCGGGGTGGCCCGGGAGAGGCCGGATGGGGTAGGCAGGGGGCGGTTGAGGGCGTGCTTGGCTTCTTGTTCGGTGCTCATGGCGTGGTAGAAGTCCACGCCCATGAAGCTGATGGCCTTGTAGGTCAGGTAGGGGGCGAACCCGGCGACGAGCATGAGCACGACCCCCGAGATCGGGTCCGACAGGGAGCGCAGGTCGGTGGTGATCGGTGCGGTCTCCTGGCTGGTGGCCAGGAGGAAGAACACGACGATCACGAGCTTGGACACGATGAGGGCCAGGACGAATGTGGCCCACTTGGAGACCCAGCCGCGCGTGGAGTCCCACGTGAGGCCAGCCATCGCGATGGGGGCGAAGACGATCGCGACCAGGAGCAGGGCTTTGCGCACGAGCAGGCTCATCCAGATGATGAACGCCGCCCCGACCGCGAGGGAGGTGACGAACAAGGTGAGCATGGTGCCTACCCCAGGGGCTACGGTGAGGCTGACGCCGAGGGTGGCGCCCAGGGCGATGACGTGGGCGCCGAGCTCTTCCATGGTGGTGCCGGTGGCGGACACGAGGGCGAGGGTGAGCTGGTCGGTGATCGCCAGCGCGGTTGCGACCAGGGCCAGGACGATGAATGACCCCAGGATCGACTTTGCCAGGCCGAGCGCGGCCCGGGCCAACGCTGCCGGTTCGCGGCGGATCATCGCGGAGATGACCTGGATGAGGAAGAACGTGACCATGATGAACACCGCGATGCCGAACAGCAGGTTGTACACGCGGGTGAACCGGCCGGTGGTGACGTCGACGACGGTGGTGGCCTCGAAGACGGACCACATGGACTCGAACAGCACCGCGGCGACACCGCCCATCGCGTCGGCGAAACCGTCGAGCACTGTGCTGAGCGTTCCGGCGGCGGTGTCGGTCGCGACGTTGCACAGGTTCCCGACCAGCGGGATGTCGCACACACCCATGTGAGCCTCCTCCTCGGTTGGTCTCTGGGCGCCTCAGACGCTCTGGCCGACGTTCCAGAAGAAGTTGACGAGGGTGACCGAGGCCCCGCACAGCACGGCGGCGCCGAGCGCGATCAGGACCCCGGACTTGCCTTGGGTGGCCAGGTGCGGGGTCGAGGAGCGTGAGCCGTAGGCCCACACGAGGGCGGAGATGATCAGGGCCAGGACCGCGAGGATGAGGCCGATCGTCATGACCGCGCCGACGATCGTGCGCAGCTGCTCGATGCCGGGCAGGCCGTCGGAGTTCGGGGTGACGTCGATGTCGGTGCCCACGTGGGTCGGGGCGAGATGGTTCCACATGAGGGTTCTCCTTGGTTGAGGTCAGGCCGGGGCACTAGAGGGCTGCGCCGGTGTCGAGCAGCCAGTTGGTCCACACCAGGGCCCCGCCGGTCAGGGTTGCCCCGCCCAGGGCGACCAGGACTCCGGTCCGTGCTCGCATCGCGGTGTTCCACGACCCGGTGCCCGTCGCGATCGCCCAGGCGATGGCCGAGACGAGGAGCATCGCGACGGCAGTGATAAGCCCGATGGTGAGCAGCGCGCCCACGACTCGGGGCAGGTCGTTCGCGCCGGCGACCGCGCCGAAGTCGGGTGCGACAGCCTGAGTGGGCTGGTTCATGGCGAGCTCCCGGTGATCACGGTGCAGGAGGAGGCTGGCGTCGCGAGGACGTCGTCACCGCTGAGGTGTGCGGCCTGCTCGAGCCAGGGCTGGGGGTCGATGGCGGGTTGGGCGGCACCGCCGGGGTGGATCTCGAAGTGCAGATGGGGGCCGGTGGAGTTGCCGGTCGAGCCGACGTCACCGATGTGCTGGCCTTTTCTCACAAGGTCACCGGCGGTGACGTGGATGCCGCCGTCGCGCAGGTGCCCGTAAGCCGAGGCCACGGTCCCGTTTGTGGTGGTGTGTTCGACGATGATGCGGTTTCCCAGCCCGGCGGTGGGTCCGGCCGCGACGACCTGCCCACCGGCGGTGGCCAGGACCGGTGTTCCGGCTGGCGCGGCGAGGTCGGTCCCGGTGTGCAGGCGCCACACGCGCTGTACCGGGTGCAGCCGCCACCCGTATCCGCTCGTGTGGGTCCAGGTGCCCTCGGGCAACGGGAACACTGCTCGCCCTGATGCGGCGCCCAGTACGGGAGAAGCGCCGGGGGCGGGGGTGGTCAGGGCGGTGAGGATCGCTTCGGCGACCGGTTCGTAGCGGGCGTACCGGTCCGGGTACGCGGAGACTTCGACGGCCTGCGCGGCGGCGCCCTTGGGCAGGGTCTGCCAGTCGGGGATGTCCAGGAGCCCGCGCGGGGAGCCGGCGTTGGGGCCCTCTGGTCCGCCGAAGAACGCCCGTGCCTGGTA
Source organism: Cellulomonadaceae bacterium (assembly GCA_052086865.1). Taxonomy (GTDB): domain Bacteria; phylum Actinomycetota; class Actinomycetes; order Actinomycetales; family Cellulomonadaceae; genus Flavimobilis. The sequence continues at coordinate 5,962 of JBQGOU010000065.1, read as the reverse complement.
GGTCGGGTCCATGAGTTGGCCGACCGTGCCCCAACCGGCTGCGGGGCGCATCTGGAAGATCCCGAGGGAGTCGTGGTCGGCCGCGTCGCCGTCGTGGGAAAAGGACGTCGAGTGCGGGTAGGCGGCCGAGTTGGCGTACATGCGCAGCCCGGACTCGGTCAGCCCGGCCATGAGCGCGACCACCAGGCCGTCGTGCCCCACGCCTGTGGTGGTCTGCCCGACGGTGATGATCGTCGCCGCGTGCGTGAGCTGGGTTCGGTTCAGCATGACGGGCAACCCGTCGGTCGCCGTGGCGCGCAGCTGGTGCGGGACCGGTGCCAGCGTCTGACTAGTCGGGCAGGAGGCCGACAGTGCCGAGCCCGCGAGCAGAGCGAGCGTCGTGACCAGGACGACGGGGCTGGCCAGCACGCCGAGGGCGCCGAGGAGGAGACGGATCATCGGCCCTCCTCACCGCAATGGCTTGTCGAGCTGGGTCAGGCGCAGCAGGTGACAGGTCGGGTAGGTGGGGGAGCAGACGACGAATACGGTGAACGCGACGTCGTCCTGGCTGGTGACCGGTTCGCCGTCCCAGGTCCCGGCCCGGTGGCGTACGCCGGTGACCGTGACCGCGAACGTGCCGGGCGCGACCAGGTCAGGGTCTGTCGTGATCGCCTGCGTCCATGCGGGCGGGATGTAGGCGTCGGTGACCGTCAGCCACTGGCGGGTCTCGTACTGGCGCAGGTGCTCCCACACCGCCGCATCCGGCAGGTACGCGGCCAGGTCCACGACCAGACCGGGGGACTCCTCACCGGTCGGATCGGCGACCACCAGCAGTCTGCCCTTGTACGCGGCCAGACTGGCCGCGACGGTGGTGTCCCAGGCGAAGACAGCCTCGGCCACGGTGCGGGCGAACGCCACCGGATCCGATGACGGGGCCAGCGGCACCAGCTCACCCGCACCCGTCAGCGCCACAACCCCAGACGCGGGCGCACTCTGGGGTGCGTCCAGTGCGGTGGGCGTGTCCGGCTCGAGTGGGGTCGACGTCGAGCCTCGCTGGATAGCGGCACCGACGACGGCGACAAGGAGGAGCGTCACCACGACGCCGGCGACGAGGGCCGCGCGAACCCAGCGGCGGGCGGGGGAGTAGCGCATCGTCAACACCCGGCCATCGCCTGCTGGCGCACCGCGGCACGCACGGCGTCACCGGCCTGCTCGAATCGGCGCATCTGAGCCACGACACGTTTGAACGTCGCCCACTGTTCCTCGGTGACCTCGGTTGCGAACTCCCGCGCGTCGTACCCTTCGAGCCAGCCGTCCATGTCGCGGAACGTGATGAGCCACATCCGCAAGGAGAAGTCCGCGGTCGGCGTCGGCTGCGGCTTGGGCTTCGCCTTCTGGGGTTTGCCCTGGTTGGCCTTGGCTGCCTCTAGCGCCGCTTGGGCCATGGCATTGAGCTGTTCGTTCGTGGGCCGACCGGGCCGGTCGTCCGCAACCTGGTTGCCCAGCGCCTGCTGGACCTCGCGATAGAGCGGGTTGACCGGGTGCCCGTCACGAACCCGCAGGAGCGCGGCCCCCGCGACGTCACGAACATGCTGAGGCTGGGAGGGATCTTCTGCTGCCTTGCGGATCGTGAGGATCTGCTCCATCCGGTTGTGCGAGGCGGAGTTGGTGACCATGAGCGCCGCCTGGCGACTTGAGCGCCCGGCCGCGAGTAGCGGGGGGGCCCCAAAGAGGCCCACCCACACCCCCCCCACGCCGGGTGGCGCGGGGGGGCCCGCCGGGGGGGGGGGGCGGTACCCCACCCGCAAGGCTGGCGGGGGGGGCTTGCGGCCCCCCCGCCACCCCCGCTTCAGCCGGACTCAATCCGGCAAAGCGTAGGCCATCACATAATCCCCCCGGTCCGGCTGGCCGCGTGACCCGCTGGCCGTGAAGACAATGTACTGCTTACCTGTCTTGGGCGACACATAAGTCATCGGCGTTGACTGCCCGCCAACCGGCAGCCGTTCTTTCCAGACCTCTTTGCCTGTCTTCGTATCCATCGCCCGGACGTAGTAATCCTGCGTGCCGGTAAAGAAGACCAGATCCCCCAGCGTCGCCAGGCCTGCCCCCATGGTCGGCATCCCCACCGGCACGGGCAAGTGCGTTTTGATGCCCATCGGCCCGGAATCCCGTGTGGTTCCCAAAGGAATCTGCCAAACGACATCCTGGGTTTCCAGGTCTATGGCGGTCATCGTGCCCAATGGCGGCGGCGTGCAAGGCACACCCAGGCCGGACATGAAGTTCTTCAGGCGGTTGATATAAGGCGTGCCGTATTGGGGATAATTGCCCAGGCCGCCAAAATATTGCGGGTCATTATTCGGATCACGCGGCACCAGCCACGAGACAATGGCCGTACGGATATCGTTGACGATCAGGTAGTTATGCTTTTCGTCTATGGTGGCGCTGCCCCAATTAAAGCCCCCCAGATTGCCAGGATACTGAATGATGGGATGCGTGGACTGCGGCGTGAAGTCGCCGTCATAGCGCGCCTGCTTGAATGCAATCCGGCAAGCCAGCTGATCCAGCATCGTCATGCCCCACATATCGCTTTCCTGCAGCACCGGGTGCCGCACGGCAGGCATCCCGACCGAATAGGGCTGCGTCGGACTGATGCGCTCTCCGTCGGGCAGGTCATGCGTAGGCACAGGCTTCTCGACCACTTCCGCAATCGGTTCGCCATTACGCCTGTCGAGGACGAAGATTTCCCCGCGCTTGGTCAATTGGATCAAGGCTGGCGTGACCCCGCCCTTGCCGTCGGGAATATCGTACAGCGCGGGCTGCGAAGGCAAGTCGAAGTCCCAGAGGTCATGATGCACCGTCTGGTAATGCCATTTTTCCTTGCCGCTGACGTAATCGAGCGCGACGACCGCCGAACTGTATTCGTCATCGGCCTCGGTACGGTGCCCGCCCCAGAAATCCGGGGTTGCATTCCCCAGCGGCAGGTACACCATGCCCAGGTCTTCATCGGCCGAGATCGACGTCCAGACATTGGGCGTGCCCTTGGTATAGGTTTCCCCTGGCGGCGGCAGCTTCGTGATAGCCGGATTGCCCAGATCCCAGGCCCAGACCAGCTCGCCATTGCGCGTATCAAAGCCGCGCACCACCCCGGAAGGCTCGTCCACGGACTGATTGTCCTTGACCCGCGCGCCCACCACAATCAAACCGTTTTCTATTACCAGCGGCCCGGTGTTGTTGAAATAGAAACGCGGGTCGAAATCGCCCAAGCCGGTGCGCAGGCTCACGGTTCCCGCTTCACCAAAGTCTTCGCACGGCTTGCCCGTCTGGGCGTCCAGAGCGATCAGGCGGGCATCGGCAGTGGTCAGATAGATGCGCTGCTCGCAGGCGCCCTGAGGCAAATGGGCCGACAGGGGAACGCCATCGTAAATCGCCCGTTTGGGAGAAAAGCTATTCTTGCTCAGATCGGCGTAGCCCAGACTGCGGCAGCGCAGGAACTCAGGCCCTTCGCCCTCGGGATCGAAAGACCACTTTTGTTCTCCCGTATCCACGTCCAGCGCGAAAACCTGGTTGCGCGGCGTGCAGACATACAGCGTGTCGCCAATCTGCAAAGGCGTGTTCTGGTCTTCGTACTGGCCGGTGGCCACATCGCCTGTCCGCATGGACCAGGCCAGTTCCAGCTTATCGACGTTATCGGCATTGATCTGCGAAATCGCCGCATAGCGGCGGCCGGCCTCGCTGCCGGCGTAGTGCGTCCAGTCCCTGGGCGCATCCGCCTGCTGCGTGGCGCCGCGCGCCGCGCTGCTCGCCAATTGCTCTTCGGACGGATGGGTGACACCGTGCGGCACCAGCATCAAGCCCAGCATGACAATCAGCACCAGGGCGCACACGCCCCCCAAGGGCCGTCCCAGCCGCGCCCAGGCACCTGGCACCGCATTGCGGCGGGCATAAGGCGCCACCCAGAACACCAGCATCCCCAGCCCCACAGGCAGCATGATGCGCGGGAACCATTGCCAAAACACATCGCCTGCCTCCCAGGCGGCCCATGCCGTGCACAGCAGCAAAGACACCAGGTACAGCCAGGCCCCCGCCGAACGGCGCACCAGCAGCAGGATGGCAGCGACCAGCCATAGCGCGCCAATGACAAGATAGGCAGCGCTGCCGCCCAGCGACAGCAACTGCGCGCCGCCATACAAGAGGTAAAGTGAAATCAACAGCAGAAAAATACTGACCAGCCTGAGCCAGAACAACTGGCCACGGCTCGGTGCCATCGAAGCAGTCATGGCGATTCCCTTTCAAATGTTGAAAGACCCCGTGCCGCGGCATCCGGGGGGAGCTTGCCGAGCGCGCCAAGCGCGCGGCCCTGGCCGGGCTAAGCCGCTGGACGGCACGGCCTGCCGCAGCCCGCACAACCGCGCATTGCAGCAAGGCGGCCTGAGGGCCGGGGCTTGCATTTGCGCTCATCGTCAAAGATACCGCCGCCTGTCCTTCCCGAACAGGGGGCTTTTGTAAAGAGAGGCATCAGAAACATCTGTTGATACGCCGAACAGCGCCGCTCAGACCGTCATGAGCGGGCATGGATGCCCCGGCTGGGCACGCATGAAAAATAGCAAGCATCAAAAATGGCCGGAATCAAGTCTTGGGTGAAAACGCCGAGGGACTCGAAACCATATACAGGGCAACAAGTTGGCTCTATTTCATGCCGCTTCGCGAGGCGGCGGCGATATGGGCTAGGAGCCGCATGAAAGCCTTGCCAAAGAAAGCCAGGGCGTGCTGTGGCGAATCAACTATTGCCCAGGTACCGTGTGCTCATCTGTCAATCCTAGCCCCTCCATTTGTGCTCCACCCAGGCATTAAACGCGCAGCCTTGGACTGCATATCTGGACGATTGAAGTGGCTCAGCAGTGCCAATCCCTTAGCCGTGGCCACTTCGTGGGCGCTTCAAATATGGGACGCGTACCCAACTCCATCTGCGGCCGGAGCCGGTTGGACACGCACCCGTATGGCAATCAGCAAGGCGGCGAGCAGCATCAGCACGCCACCGGCAATAAACACACCTGCAATACCGCTAAAGCTGAACATCGCACCACCCGCAGCGGCCCCGACGGCAATGGATGCTTGCACGGAAGCAACCACCATCCCCCCCGCGCTCTCGGCTTGGTCTGGCGCCGAACGAGCCACCCAGTTCGACCAAGCCACTGGCACACCACCAAAGGCCAGCCCCCAGAACGCCACAAGCAGCGCCTGCCACACCAGAGAGGCTGGCAACAGCACCAACACCAGCGCCGCTATACCGACCAATGCGGGCATCAGTGCTAAAGTCATGCGTAGGCTCCGCTGCATCAGCCAACCCGCCAGAAGCGTACCGGCGAAGTTTGCCGCGCCGAATCCCAACAGCATTAGGGCGAGTCCGTCGGTTCCAACCCCAGCGGTACTTTCCAGGAACGGACGGATATAAGTGAACAGCGTGAAATGACCCGCATGGGCAAGGATGCAGCCCAACATGCCCATGGCAATGCCGGGACGGAGTAGTACGTCGAGCACCGTCCTGAGCCGTACCACACTGCGTGGCGCCATTCGCGGCAGCGTGAACCACTGAAAGATCAGCGTGATCACGCCCACTGCGGCAGCGGCCACAAAGGCGCTGCGCCAGCCATACAAGCCGCCGAGGTAGCTGCCCAGCGGCACCGCAACTACGGTGCCTACGGCAATGCCGCTGAAGATGATCGACAAGGCACGAGGCAGCAGCGCGGGCGGCACCAGGCGCATCGCCACGGCAGCCGCCATGCTCCAGAACCCGCCCAGCGCGATGCCCAGCAATACCCGCATCACCAGCAACACCGCCATGCTGGATGAAAGCGCGACCAGCAGGTTGGAAGTGATCATTAGTGTGGAAAAGCCGAGCAGCACCATCCGCCGGTCAAGCCCGTGCGTCAGGCCGGGAATCAGCAGCCCGGCAAACAAGGCCACCACCGCGGTCACGGTTACG
>JBQGOU010000064.1:0-12669 GCA_052086865.1 Cellulomonadaceae bacterium | reverse complement strand
TCGAGGACACCGTGCGGGGCAATGTGACGCTCGCCGACGCGGACGCCGCGGGAGCGCCCGGCGATGACGCGGTCTGGCAGGCGCTGGCGGACGCCCACGTCGACGACGTCGTGCGCGCGCTGCCCGGCGGACTGGACGCCGCACTCGGGGAGCGGGGGTCCAACCTCTCCGGCGGGCAGCGTCAGCGTCTGGCCATCGCCCGTGCCCTCGTCCGCCGCCCCCGGCTGCTCGTGCTGGACGATGCGACCAGCGCCGTCGACCCCCAGATCGAGCAGGCCATCCTCGCCTCGTTGCGGGCGGGACAGCCGACGACGGTGGTGATGGTCGCCTACCGGATGTCCTCGATCTCCCTCGCCGACCTCGTCGTGCACGTCGAGGCCGGCAGCGTGGTGGACGTGGGCACGCACACCGAGCTGCTCGGGCGTGACCCGGGATACGTCCGCCTGGCGCAGGCCTACCGGCGGGACACGGACGAGCGTGGGACGGAGGACGGACGATGAGCCCGAAGGAGGAAGCGGTCACCGACGCCACGGGCGCCATCGCCTCGGCCAGCTCGCTCGGGGTGCTCGCCACGATCCGTCAGGGTGTGCGGCTGTCCCCGGAGCTGCTGAACGGGATCTGGGTGACCCTGGCGCTTGCGCTGCTCGCTGCCGGCGGCCGCGTGGTGGTCCCCGTGGCGGTGCAGCAGACGGTCGACACGGGGATCCTCGCCCCTGGCGGGGTCGACACCTCCCGCGTCGGAGCGCTCGTCGCCGTCGCGGCCGTGGTGCTGGTCCTTGCGGGGGCGTGCTCGGCGCTGGTCAACGTCCGGCTGTTCCGCTCCTCGGAGGCAGGGCTCGCCTCCCTGCGGGTCAAAGCCTTCCGGCACGTGCACGACCTGTCGGTGCTGTCGCAGAACACCGAGCGGCGCGGCGCCCTGGTCTCCCGCGTGACGAACGACGTCGACACCATCTCCCTGTTCGTCCAGTGGGGCGGCATCATGCTGCTGGTCTCGGTGCTGCAGCTGGCGATTGCGACCGTGCTGATGGCCGTGTACTCCTGGCCCCTGACCGTGCTGGTCTGGCTGTGCTTCGTCCCCCTGGTCGTCGTTCTGCGCCCGGCGCAGCGCGGGGTCAACCGTGCCTACACTCTCGTACGCTCGCGCGTGGGCCAGATGCTCGGGGCGATCTCCGAGTCGGTCGTCGGCGCGGAGACCATCCGCGCCTACGGCGCCGGGGAACGCACGGGGCGCCGCATCGACGCCGCAATCGACGCGACCCGGACCGCGATGGTCCGCGCCCAGGTGCTCGTCGCCAGCGTGTTCTCCTCGGGTGTGCTCGTTGCGAACCTGGTGCTCTCGGTGGTCGTGGTCGCGGGCGCCCTGCTCGGCATCGACGGGCAGATCACGGTGGGCCGGCTGCTCGCCTTCCTCTTCCTGGTGCAGCTGTTCACCGGCCCGGTGCAGATGGCCACCGAGATCCTCAACGAGCTGCAGAACGCGGTGGCGGGGTGGCGCCGCGTCCTGGCCGTGCTGGAGACCCCGGTGCTGGTCGCCGACCCGGGAGACCAGGGCCGGACCAGCCCGCGCGGGCCGGCCGCGATGTCCTTCCGCGGGGTGTCCTTCGCCTACCCCAGCGGCCCGCCCGTGCTGCGGGACGTGGACCTGGATCTGCCCGCTGGCGCCAAGGTGGCCGTCGTCGGCGCGACGGGGTCGGGCAAGACGACCCTCGCCAAGCTCGCCACCCGGCTCATGGACCCCACGAGCGGACAGGTGCTGCTCGACGGCACCGACCTGCGCGAGATCAGGGCGGCGCAGCTGCGCCGCCGGATGGTGATGGTTCCCCAGGAGGGATTCCTGTTCGACGGCACGCTCGGACAGAACATCTCCTACGGCGACCGTGACCCCGAAGGCGACGCCTCCGGCGCACGCGCGCGGGTGCAGGCCGCCTTGGCGGAGCTCGGGCTCGACTCGTGGGTGCGTGACCTGCCCCAGGGCCTGGACACCCCGGTGGGTCAGCGCGGGGAGTCGCTGTCCGCGGGGGAGCGCCAGCTCGTCGCGATTGCGCGCGCCTACGTGGCGGGAGCGGACCTGCTGGTCCTCGACGAGGCGACGTCGGCCGTGGACCCGGCGACGGAGGTGCGTATCGCCCGGGCGCTGGACTCGCTGACCTCCGGGCGCAGCACGATCACGATCGCCCACCGCCTGTCCACGGCCGAGGCGGCCGACCTGGTGGTCGTCGTCGATGCGGGCCGCGTGGTCGAGGTCGGTCCGCACCACCGTCTCGTCGACGCGGGCGGGGTGTACGCGTCGATGCACCGGGCCTGGGTTGCGCAGAGCCGGTGAGGACCGCGCCCGCCACGTGGAAGAATCGGGGTGTGCCGAACGACGCTCACCTCGAGTCCGACGTGCCCGCAACCGACGCCCCACGCCTCGACCCCGCGATTGCCGCGCGGCTCAAACGCGACGCGGCGGGCCTGGTGGCGGCCGTGGTCCAGCAGGTCGACACGGGCGAGGTGCTCATGCTCGGCTGGATGGACGACGAGGCGCTGCGCCGCACCCTGAGCACCGGGCGGGTGACGTTCTTCAGCCGCTCCCGCCAGGAGTACTGGCGCAAGGGGGACACCTCGGGGCATGTGCAGTACGTGAAGTCTGTCGCCATCGACTGCGACGGCGACGCCCTGCTCGTGCGGGTCGACCAGGTCGGGGCGGCGTGCCACACCGGGACGCGGACCTGCTTCGAGGCCGGTGGCGAGCTGCCGGCCGTCGTCGGGGCGCGCTGACGTAGCATCGGGCACGGGCCGCGCGCCGCGGCCCCGGATCGAAGGAGCGGACGTGGATCAGCAGGTGCCCGGACCGGGATCCGACCTGGCCTGGGGGAGCACATGGCCCGCCGCGGCGCCGTTCGAGGAGCTCGCCGCCAGCCGGCGGGTCATCCCGGTCGTCCGGCGCCTGCTCGCGGACGACGTGACACCGGTCGGGCTGTACCGCACGCTCGCCCAGGGACGCCCCGGAACGTTCATCATGGAGTCGGCCGAGGCCGACGGCTCCTGGGCCCGCTACTCCTTCGTCGGGGTCCGGTCCCGGGCGACGCTCACCGTGGCCGACGGCCGGGCCACCTGGCTCGGCGACGTTCCGGTGGGCATCCCCACGGACGGCGACCCGATCGACGTCCTGGAACGCACGCTCGAGGTGCTGCGCACCCCGGCGCTGGCCGGGCTGCCGCCGTTCACGGGTGGCCTTGCGGGAGCGCTCGGCTGGGACGTGGTGCGCCGGTGGGAGCCGACCCTGCCCGCACACGCCCCGGACGAGCTCGGCGTGCCCGAGCTGACGCTGTGCCTGGCCACCGATCTTGCCGTGGTCGACCATCTGACGGGCAGCGTGTGGCTCGTGGCGAACGCCATCAACTTCGACGACACCGGGGACCGGATCGCGCAGGCCTACGACGACGCCGTGGCGCGCCTCGACGCGATGCAGGACGCGCTCGTGCACCACCCTGCGCCCTGCGGAGCCGCGGTGCTCGCGCCCGAGCGTGCGGAGCCCGAGCTGGAGTTCCGCACCACCCGAGAGAGCTTCGAGGCCGCAGTGCGGACCGGCAAGGAGGCGATCCGGGACGGTGAGGTGTTCCAGGTGGTGCTCTCCCAGCGGCTCGACCTGGACTGTCCGGCCAGCCCGCTCGACGTCTATCGCGCCCTGCGGACGATCAACCCGAGCCAGTACATGTACTGCTTCCAGCTCACGGATGCCGCGGGCCGCGACTTCGCCGTGGTCGGCTCCAGCCCGGAGACGCTCGTGAAGGTCGACGGGGACCACGTGGTGACGTTCCCGATTGCGGGCTCGCGGCCGCGGGGGGCCACGCCTGAGCAGGACGTGGCACTGGCGCAGGAGCTGCGGGCCGACCCCAAGGAGCAGGCGGAGCACATCATGCTCGTCGACCTCTCACGCAACGACCTGGTGAAGGTCTGCGAGCCGGAGTCGGTTGAGGTCGTCGAGTTCATGGCCGTCAAGAGGTTCAGCCACATCATGCACATCTGCTCCACCGTCGTCGGCCGGCTGCGACCGGGCGCGACGGCGTTGGGCACCCTGCGCGCCACCTTCCCCGCCGGAACGCTGTCCGGGGCGCCCAAGCCGCGCGCCATCGCCCTGATCGACGAGCTCGAGCCGGCGTCGCGAGGGATCTACGGCGGATGCGTGGGCTACTTCGACTTCGCGGGCAACATGGACATGGCGATCGCCATCCGGACCGCGCTGGTGCGTGAGGGCCGGGCGAGCGTCCAGGCCGGTGCGGGCATCGTCGCGGACTCGGTTCCGGCGCTCGAGTACGCCGAGGCGCGGAACAAGGCCGCGGCCGCCGTGCGCGCCGTGCAGGTGGCCTCGCGCCTGACCCCCGCGCCGTGAGCAGGCCGGGCTCGCGGCGCGCGGCCGCGGTGCAGGTGCTCCTGCTCGCCGGGCTCGTCCTGCTCACCGCGCTGCCCACGTGGGTCGATGCGCGGACGACGTCGGTTCTGGGCGAGGAGATCGTCGTCGCTGTGTCGGGACGCCAGGCGGCGCCCGCCGTCGGCGCGGCCGCCCTGGTGCTGCTTGCGGCGGGAGCGGCGCTCGCCCTGATGGGACGGGTGGCGCGCTGGGTGGTGCTGGTCCTCGCCGCCCTGGCGTCGGCGGCGGTGACGCTGGCCTCGATCGCCGTGATCGCGGCGCCCGGCACCGCCGCGGCGTCCGCCGCCGCGGGGATGACCGGGGTCACGCAGGCGGTCGACGCGGCGCACGTGACCCTCGTGGTGTGGCTGGCGGCGCTGCTCGGACTGGCCGGTGTCGGGTTGTGCGTCCGGCTCGCGCTGAGCTCCGCGCGCTGGGCTGCGCCGAGCCGGCGGCATGAGCGGCCCGCCCCGGGGGCCGCCTTCGGCACCGTCGCCCCCGGGGCCGCCTCCGGCCCCGAGCCGGCCCCGGACGCACGAGCCGGCGGCGCGGGCCCCGGTGACGATCCGGGCCTCGATGACGCCGACCTGTGGGACGCGCAGGATGCGGGGGAGGACCGCAGCTGAGCGGCACGGGCACGGTGCGGATGCCGGTACGCTCGGCGCCGTGACGAGTCCCGACGACGCAGGGCCGGCGGACACCCCCGAAGGGCCGCAACGGCACCGCCCCTCGACGAGCGATCGCGATCTCAACCCGTACGAGCGCGCGCTGCGCGCGAGCAGCCCGGCAGGGTCCGGCGCCGCCCCGGCCGAGCCGGTCGAGCCGCTGAACGCCTCCGCCGGGACGGTCGAGCCGCTGAACGCGTCCGCCGAGCAGCCGTTCACAAGCCTTTCGCCCGCGGAGTACTCGCCCTACGGCACGCCCGCTCCCCACGAGTCGTCCACCCCGCGCCCGCCGGCGCCGGGTCGCGCCTTTCCCGACAACCACCTCGGCGTGTGGTCGCTCGTGCTCGCGCTCCTCGGCATCCCGACGTGCTGCCTGGGCGTCCTGGCTGGGGCGGCGGCGGTCGCGCTGGGCAACAGGGGGTGCCGCGCGGCGGCGGCAGGCACGGCAAACAACCGCGGCGTCGCCGTGACCGGGCTGGTGATCGGATGGTTGGTGATCATCCTGTGGTCGGTGCTGGGGCTGGTGGCGTTCATGGGCGTCGCGACCACGGCCGGCTTCTGACTCGGCGCAGCACGGGAGGAGTCGCGAACTCGGTTAGTCTGGGCGCGTCGGGCCGCGGTGCCCGACGCACCGATCACCCACCCGCTCGCGCGGGCGTAACGAAAGGCGTTGACCATGGCTGACGCGACCGAGAACCAGGCGGGCGAGATCGCCTATCTCCCGCCGAACGCCCCGCCGACCAACCACGGGCACACCCTGGCCGCGTGGGTGACCATGATCGGCATCCTCGCCGGCGTGTTCATCGCCGCCGGCGCCGTCATTGCCGCGCAGGTCTGGCTGTTCTGGGTGGGCGTGGGCGTCATCGCCCTGTCCCTCGTGGTCGGCAAGGTGCTGCAGGTCCTCGGCTTCGGCCAGCCCTCCGCCCGCGGCACGACGGGAGGGGCCGCGTGAGCGGGACGAACCCCGAGGACAACCCGTACCGCGTTTCCGAGGGCGGCGCCCCGGGCCCGGGCCTGCCCCGCTACGGCGCGCAGGACCCGGCGCAGCCCACAGGGACGCCCGCCGCACCTGGGCAGGGCCCCGCCAACCCCTACGGTGGCGCGCCCTACGGCCCGCCCGGGTCCTACGGCTACGGCGGATACCCCACCGGCGGCTACCCGCCCGGCGGCTACGTGTCCTATCCGGACAACGGCCTTGCCGGGTGGTCACTCGGTCTCGCCGTCGCCGGCTTCTTCCTCTGCGGCTTCTTCACCTCCATCCCGGCCATCGTGCTGGGCGTCAAGGCGCGGCGTGCCGTGGCGCGTGGCACGGCCAACAACGGCGGGCTGGCGCTGGCTGGGCTGATCATCGGGTGGATCGTGACCGTCATCAACGTGGCCGCGCTGATCTTCTTCGCCGCCATGATCCTCTGGGGACCGTTCTGGAACGAGTTCGACGTCGAGGGATCCTACGACGCCGCCGCCGGGCTGGTCCGGCTCGCGGCGGTCTGATCCGGGTGAGCGGTGCCGGACCCGTGCGCAGCACCGCCGTGGCGGCGGGCACGGTGACGCAGGGGGTGCGCATCTGGCGCCCGCTGCGGGCTCCCGTCCTGACGACGGCGGTGCTCGCCGGCGCGGTCACCGTCCTGGCCCTGCGCGATCCGCATGTGCCCGGCAGCTACGGGGTCTGCCCGCTGTACGCCCTGACAGGGTGGTACTGCGCCGGATGCGGTGCGCTACGCGCGACGCACGACCTCGCCCACCTCGACGTGTCCGCGGCCTGGGGGATGAACCCGCTGCTCGTGCTGGCGGCACCGGTCCTCGTCATCCTGCTCGGGTGGTGGACGTGGCGACGGCTGCGGGTGGCACGCGCGCTGCGCGCGGGCGAGGACGTCGATCTCCCGCATGCACCGGGCGCGGCCTGGGCCTACGCCACCGGTGCGGTGATCGTGGTCTACAGCGCGCTGCGCAACGTGCCGGCGTTCGCACCGTGGCTGGCCCCCGCATAGCGCCTGGCGCCTGGTGCCTGCGCAGGTGTCCGTCTCGCCTGCAGGGCCGTGGTCACGACGTCTCGCCGCGGCACCTACCATGGGGTCACTTGATCAAGCTCTAGGGGAGGAGCGCGAGATGGCCGCAGCGACGGGACGTACGGTGCTCGAGGACATCATCGAGGGTGTGCGCGAGGACCTTGCCGAGCGCCAGCAGCGCACCAGCCTCGAGGAGCTCAAGGAGCAGGCCGCCCGCCGGCCGGGCGCCCTCGAGTGCGTGAGCAGGCTGCGCCTCGAGGACGCGGTTGCCGTGATCGCGGAGGTGAAGCGCTCGAGCCCGTCCAAGGGCGCGCTCGCCTCGATCGACGATCCCGCGGCACTGGCGGCCGAGTACGAGCGCGGCGGTGCGTCCGCGATCTCCGTGCTCACCGAGCAGCGCCGGTTCAAGGGAACGCTCGCCGACCTGGACGCGGTCCGTGCGACGGTGGACGTGCCCGTGCTACGCAAGGACTTCGTCGTCACCCCCTACCAGGTGTGGGAGGCGCGAGCGCACGGTGCGGACCTCGTCCTGCTCATCGTCGCTGCACTCGAGCAGACCGTGCTGGTCTCGCTCATCGACCGCGTGCACTCCCTGGGCATGACCGCGCTGGTCGAGGTGCACACGGTCGACGAGGTGAGCCGTGCGCTGGACGCGGGCGCCCGCATCGTCGGGGTGAACTCGCGCAATCTCAAAACGCTCGAGGTGGACCGCAGCACCTTCGCGCGCCTCGCGCCCGCAATCCCGGACGGCGTGGTGCGGGTGGCCGAGTCCGGCGTGCGGGGCCCACATGACGTGATGGACTACGCTCGCTCCGGCGCGGACGCCGTGCTGGTCGGCGAGACGCTGGTGACCGGCGGCGCACCGCGCGCCACCGTGGCAGATCTCGTGGCGGCCGGCTCGCACCCGTCGCTGCGCGCCGTGCGCGGCTGAGCGCGCGCAGACGGCGGACCCGGCCGGGTCCGTCCGAGACAGTGCGGCCACGTCCGCACACCGAGGGACGAGGAGACCCGCGCGGTGGCTTCATCGCTGCAGAACCTGCAAGGACCGTACTTCGGCGACTTCGGGGGGCGCTGGGTGCCGGAGGCGTTGATCGCCGCACTCGACGAGCTCGACCGTGAGTACCAGGCTGCCCGGGTCGATCCCGGGTTTGTCGCCGAGCTCGAGCACCTGCACCGCACCTACTCCGGCCGGCCGAGCATTCTCACCGAGGTGCCGCGCTTCGCGGCCCACGGCGGCCGTGCGCGGATCGTGCTCAAACGCGAGGACCTCAACCACACCGGGTCGCACAAGATCAACAATGTGCTCGGCCAGGCGCTGCTGACCAAGCGGCTCGGCAAGAAGCGCGTCATCGCGGAGACCGGCGCCGGTCAGCACGGCGTCGCCACCGCCACCGCCGCCGCCCTGTTCGACCTCGACTGTGTCGTGTACATGGGCGAGGAGGACACCCGGCGCCAGGCGCTCAACGTTGCGCGCATGCGGCTGCTGGGCGCCGAGGTCATCCCCGTCACCACCGGCTCGCGCACCCTCAAGGACGCGATCAACGAGGCGCTGCGGGACTGGGTGACCAACGTCGAGAGCACCAACTACATCTTCGGCACGGCCGCTGGCCCGCATCCCTTCCCGGCGATGGTGCGTGACTTCCAGCGCATCATCGGCGTCGAGGCGCGCGCGCAGATGCTCGAGCTGACCGGGGCCCTGCCCGACGTCGTCGCCGCCTGCGTGGGCGGGGGGTCGAATGCGATCGGCATCTTCGACGCGTTCCTGGACGACCCCGTGCGGCTTGTGGGCTTCGAGGCCGGGGGAGACGGCGTCGAGACCGGCAGGCACGCCGCAACGATCACCGAGGGGGAACCCGGCGTGCTGCACGGCGCACGGTCCTTCCTGCTCCAGGACGAGGACGGCCAGACGCGCGAGAGCCACTCGATCTCGGCAGGGCTCGACTATCCCGGCGTCGGACCCGAGCATGCCTACCTCGCAAGCATCGGCCGAGCCGAGTACCAGCCGGTGACCGACACCGAGGCCATGGACGCGCTGCAGTTGCTCTCGCGCACGGAGGGGATCATCCCCGCCATCGAGTCCGCGCACGCCCTGGCCGGCGCGCTGCGACTGGGACGCGAGTCTGCTGCCGCGGGGGAGCCGGACCCGACCATCCTGGTCAGCCTGTCCGGGCGCGGTGACAAGGACGTGGCGACGGCCGCGCGGTGGTTCCACCTCGTGGACGCGGACGCCGATCTGACGGAGGGCGGGGACGCATGAGCGTCGCAACACGACTGCAGCAGCTGCGCGAGGAGGGTCGGCCCGCACTGATCGGCTACTTCCCCGTGGGCTTCCCGGACGTCGACCGCTCGATCGCCGCAATCGAGACCATGATCGACGCCGGGGTCGACGCGGTCGAGCTCGGCCTGCCCTACTCGGACCCCGTCATGGACGGCGCGACCATCCAGGCTGCGGTCGACCAGGCCTTGCACGCCGGCACGCGGGTGCGCGACGTGTTCCGCGTCGCCGAGGCGGCCGCGGCCAAGGACGTCCCGGTTCTGGTGATGAGCTACTACAACCCGATCCTGCACTACGGCGTCGAGGCCTTCGCCCGCGACCTGGCCGCCGCCGGGGGCTGCGGGCTGATCACCCCGGACCTCATTCCGGATGAGGCGCACGAGTGGATCGCGGCAGCCGACGCCCACGACCTCGACAAGGTGTTCCTCGTCGCCCCGAGCTCGACGACCGCACGCCTGGAGGCGACGGCGGCCGCCTCGCGCGGTTTTGTGTACGCGGCCTCCACGATGGGGGTGACCGGCGAACGGACGACCGTCGGCGCGGCCGCACGCGACCTCGTGGCCCGCACCCGGGCCGCCGGGGCGCCATACGTCTGTGTGGGCCTGGGCGTCTCCCGCCCGGAGCAGGCGGCCGAGGTCGGCTCCTACGCCGACGGCGTGATCGTCGGCTCCGCGTTCGTCCGGCCGCTGTTGGCACACCCTGAGCCAGCCGCAGGTCTCGACGCGTTGCGCGGGGTCGTCACGGACCTGGCCGGCGGTGTCCGCGAGGCACGGGGCGCGCAGGCTCCGGCTTGAGCGCGCTGTCTGCCCTGAGCCGCTGGCCGGGGCACACCCTCGCAGCGGTTCGCTCCGGGCCCACTGACCCAGGCCGGTCCGCACGCGTGGTCTAGGATCGACGGAGCGCCGTTCGGACACTGCCGAGCGGCCACTCGCCCACGACGACGCCCCCGTGGATGGCGCTCGCGCCGTCGTGGCTTCCCGTGATTGGGCCTGGCCCTGTCACAACCCGTAAGATTGTTTCGCTTGGGCCGACGGCGTCCCACCCAGCCCCCACTTCTTCGTCAAGCCTGGGTAAAACCGGGTACGTGAGGACGGTACCGACCATGCCGCAGCACCGCGATGCCGCACCCACCGGGTTTCTGCACCCAGCGGCCGGGCTGTACGACCCGGCCGCTGAGCACGACGCGTGCGGTGTCGCCTTTGTCGCGACCCTGCGAGGCACGCCGGGCCGCGACATCGTCGACGCCGGTCTGACCGCGCTGCTCAACCTCGACCACCGAGGGGCCGTCGGCGCGGAGGAGAACAGCGGAGACGGCGCGGGCATCCTCACGCAGATCCCCGACGCCTTCCTGCGCGACGTGGTTGACGCGGAGCTGCCGGCGCTCGGCGCCTATGCGATCGGGCTCGCCTTCCTGCCGCAGGATCCCGAGGAGGCCGCCGCCCAGCAGCTCACGGTCGGCGAGATCGCGGCGCAGGAGGGACTCGACGTCCTGTCCTGGCGCGACGTGCCCGTCACCGCGGACCTGGTGGGCCCGACGGCCCGTGCCACCATGCCGACCTTCCGCCAGCTCGTCGTGGCCGCCCAGGGCCGCGAGCTGAGCGGGGTCGATCTGGACCGGCGCACCTACCGGCTGCGCAAGCGGGCGGAGAACGAGCTGGGGCTGTACTTCGCGTCCCTGTCCGCGCGGACGCTGACGTACAAGGGCATGCTGACCACCGCGCAGCTCGAGCCGTTCTTCCCCGACCTGTCCGACCCGCGCTATGCGAGCGAGATCGCGCTGGTGCACTCCCGGTTCTCGACGAACACCTTCCCGTCGTGGCCGCTCGCGCAGCCCTTCCGGCTCGTGGCGCACAACGGCGAGATCAACACGGTGCGCGGCAACCGCAACTGGATGGCCGCACGCGAGGGGACGCTTGAGAGCCCGGTGCTGGGGGACCTCGCCCCGCTCATGCCGGTGTGCTCGGAGGGCTCGAGCGACTCCGCCAGCTTCGACGAGGTGCTCGAGCTGCTGCACCTGGGCGGGCGCTCCCTGCCCCACGCGGTCATGATGATGATCCCCGAGGCCTGGGAGAACAACACGGAGATGGACCCGGACCGCCGGGCCTTCTACGAGTACCACGCCAACCTCATCGAGCCCTGGGACGGCCCGGCCTGCCTGACGTTCACGGACGGCTCGCTCATCGGTGCGGTGCTGGACCGCAACGGCCTGCGCCCCGGCCGGTACTGGGTGACCGAGGACGGCCTGGTCGTCCTCGCCTCCGAGTCCGGCGTGCTCGACCTCGACCCGGCGACCGTCGTCCGCAAGGGTCGGCTAGAGCCCGGGCGGATGTTCCTGGTGGACACGCGCCAGGGCCGCATCATCGAGGACGCCGAGATCAAGTCCCAGCTGGCCACCCGGCGTCCGTACGCGCAGTGGATCGCGGACCACGAAGTCTTCCTCGACCAGCTCCCCGAGCGTGAGCACGTGGCGCACAGCCCCGCCTCGGTGCACCGGCGCCAGCGTGCCTTCGGCTTCACCCAGGAGGAGGTCAACCTCATCCTCGCGCCCATGGGGGCGACCGGCGCCGAGCCGCTCGGGGCCATGGGCTCGGACACCCCGATCGCGGTGCTCTCGAAGCGGCCGCGGATGCTGTTCGACTACTTCGCGCAGATGTTCGCCCAGGTGACCAACCCGCCGCTCGACGCGATCCGCGAGGAGCTCGTCACCTCGATCGGCGGGGCCATCGGACCCGAACCGAACCTTCTCGCCGACCTGCCCGAGCACGCCCGCAAGCTGGTGCTCCCGTTCCCGGTGATCGACAACGATCAGCTCGCCAAGATCGTTCGCGTGGACCGTGACCCGGCCCTGGACGGGGTGTTCCGCGCCGAGCGGGTGCGCGGGCTCTACCGCGTGGACGGCGGGGGCCCGGCGCTCGAGGCGCGCCTGCACGAGATCTTCGAGCAGATCGACGACGCCATCGCCGGCGGCTCGAACTTCATCGTGCTCTCCGACCGGGACGCGAACGCGCATATGGCGCCGATCCCGTCGCTGCTGCTCGTCAGCGCCGTGCACCACCACCTGCTGCGCAAGCACACCCGCACACAGGTCTCGCTCGTCGTGGAGGCCGGCGACGTACGCGAGGTGCATCACGTCGCGCTGCTCATCGGCTACGGCGCGGCAGCGGTCAACCCCTACCTGGCGATGGAGACGGTCGAGGAGCTCGCCAACACCGGCTACATCGACGTCGAGGCGGAGGTGGCCGTCGCGAACGTGATCAAGGCGCTCGGCAAGGGCGTGCTCAAGGTCATGAGCAAGATGGGCATCTCGACGATCATGTCCTACCGCGGCGC
>JBQGOU010000063.1:8995-12770 GCA_052086865.1 Cellulomonadaceae bacterium | reverse complement strand
CCCCCCGCCCCCCCCGCGCCCCCCCCCCCGCGCTGGCGGGGGGGGGGGGGGGCGCCCCCACGGCGGGGGGCCCCCGCGGGTCGCCCCCCCCCCCCGACCGGTGTCGGACATGCGGACCGGTATCAACGAGCAGAACCCGGACCGGACCTACGAGCCCGCCAGCAGCCTGAGCGCTGGACAGCAACGGGCAAGGCGCTATCGTTGTTGATATCACCCGGGAGGTGCACATGGCATCTATCGTTGTTCGTGGACTCGACGAGTCCGTCAAGGCGCAGATTGCGGCCCAGGCGAGGGAACACGGGCGTTCCATGGAGGCAGAGGTTCGCGAGATCCTCACGAGGGCCGCGCGCCGACCCCACATCGGCCTGGCGCTATTGCGCGCCGCACAAGACGTGGGCGGGGTCGACGATCTGCCGGTCCCCGAGCGCACGGACACCGCTCGGGCGGTGGACTTCGGGTGATCGTCCTGGACACGAACGTCATCTCGGAGGTCTTCCGAATGCGCCCGGATTCGCGAGTCGTCACATGGCTCGAGTCCCTCGCCGAGGATGTTGCGCTCACAGTCATCACGCTCGCCGAGCTGCTGGCCGGCCTGCGCCGCCTTCCTGACAGCCGTCGCAAGACCGAGCTGCAGGCACAAATCGACGTGGCGCTCCTGCCCTACCGGGACACTCGGTCAGTGCTGGCCTTCGATGATGACGCGGCGAGCCACTACGCGGACATCGTCGTGGCACGTGAGAGGGTCGGCCGCCCCATCAGCACCGCGGACGCCCAGATCGCCGCGATCTGCCGGAGCCACCGCGCCACGTGTGCCACCCGGAACGCGAAGGACTTCACCGGCACCGGAATCGACCTGATCAACCCCTGGGTTGTGTGACGTGGGGCGCTGCGCGCACCCCCCGGACGCTGCCGATCTGCTCGGACGGAACGCGGCGGCCTCACTCACCCCCGGCGCGCCCACGCCCACGCGGAAGCTTCCCCGGGGCGGCGTGCTCCGCCGTCGCGCCGCTGCCTCGCACGGTGATTCTCGAGCGCCACGCGCGCTGATGTTCCGAGCGCCTCGCGCAGTGATTTTCGCGCGCCACGCGTAGTGGTGTCTCGAGCAGTGTTCAGAAACCTCGCTCCGCGTCGCACCCTCGTACTCCCAGGCTCAATATCTGGACACTGGCCTGCACACCACCACACGCTTTGGCCGCCCGGTTCACGGGCACAGCCCGCAAGCGGACGCCACGCCTCACCCGAGCAGCAGCACGCTCACCCCGAGCCCGGGCGCGCGACTCAGCCGCGCGTCGGACGTCACCAGCTCGGCCCGCAGCAGGCGCGCCGCAGCGACATAGAAGGCATCGCTCACCCTCAGCGCAGGCCGCAGCTCCCATGCCAGAGCCACGAGTCGGTCGTGATGCATCCGCCGGATGGGCGCCGCGCGCAGCAGCTCGATGGCCCGGTCTGCCTCCGGCGTCGCCAGGGTGCCCGCACGCTCCAGCCGGTGCACGGCCGAGGCAACCTCGAGGTCCACGATCGCCGGGGCCCACAGCTCGTGATCGCTCAGGGCGGCCAGCGCAGCATCCTGACGCGCAGTGGGCAGCACGGCGTCCACGAGCGCGCTCGCATCGATGACGCGGGTCACCGGCAACCGGTCACTGCTGTGCGCCCGCGGAGGACCCGCGGGCGTCGTGGGCTCCCTGCGCGTCGTACTCACCGCGAACCTCGTCGATCAGCCCGGTGACATCGACCTGTTCCCTGGGTTCCTGCTCGCGTACCCACTCGATCCACGTCTCGATCGGCGGGTGCGCAAAGTCGGCCCGGAGCAGCCGCGTGACGTAGTCCGACATCGACACTCCCTTTCGCCGCGCGCGCTCCGCCAGCTCCGCGTGCAGCGCCTCGGGAAGGTTACGCACCTGCAGGTTCGCCATGTGCATGAAGATAGCATGTGCCGCGCATGCGTTCATCATATGAGTGACACGACCGGCAAGGGTGCATCACGTCATCACAACCTGCGATGCTATGATGCAGCGATGCGCACGACAGTGACCCTCACCCCCGAGTCCGAGTCCCTGGTGCGCACCCTCATGCACGAACGCGGCCTCACGTTCAAGGAGGCCGTCAACGCCGCAATTGTGCGCGGCCTCAAGCCTGAGGCTCATCGCGTGGAGACTCCAACGTTCGCGCTCGGCCGTGCACGCACACCGGTCGACCGCGCCCTCGAGCTCGCCGCCGAGCTCGAAGACGCCGCGTTGGCCGCGAAGCGCGAGCTCGGCAAGTGAGGCTCGTTGACGCCAACGTCCTGATCTACGCAGTGGACGAGTCCGCCCAGCACCACCGTGCCGCCAAGACGTGGCTCGACGGCGCCCTGAGCTCGGCCGAGACCGTGCTGTTGCCCTGGATCTCGCTGCTGGCATTCGTCCGTATCGTGACGCACCCCCGTATCTACGAGACGCCGCTGTCCGTCGACGCGGCCCTCGACGTCGTCGGCGTGTGGCTGTCGAGCCCGGCGGCTCAGATCGCATCCGGCTCGAAGGACACACTCCGCGGGCTGCGCGAGCATCTGCAGGCGACGGGCGCTGGCGGCAACCTCGTCAACGATGCCTACCTGGCGGCGCTCGCTCGCACCCACGACGCGACGGTCGTCACCTTCGACGCGGACTTCGGTCGCTTCCCGCACGTCCGGTGGACTACGCCACAGGCGGCCTGATCGGCGTGCGGGCAAAGCCCCACCGAGGAGAGCGCGGTGGCGCCATAATGGCGCCACTGCGTTACGATGAGCCCATGCCGAGCATCCAGATCAAGAACGTGCCTCCCGATGTTCACGCAACCTTGACCCGGCGTGCAGAAGAGTCGCACCAGTCGCTCCAGGAGTATCTGCGGCAGCAACTCATCGAGGAGGCAAACACCCCGACACTCGAGGAAGCGTTCGCCCGAGTCGAGCAGCGCCGCCTTCCCGCACTGTCCTTCACGCAGGCCGCCGCGGCGGTGCGCGACGACCGTGATCGTCGTTGATGCCAGTGTCGTCGTCGTCGCGCTGGTTGACGGCGGACACGACGGCATCATCGCCCGGGGCCGCATGAGAGCCGGACGGCTGTGTGCGCCCGAGCTCTTGTGGCTGGAGGTCGCCTCCGTCCTGCGCAGACAAGTCACTGCTGGACACATCGAGCCTTCTCAGGCCGCCGACGCTCTGGACGATCTGCTCCGGCTCCCGGTGCTGTCCGCACCGCACCCACCACTCGTGCGCCGCATCTGGGAGCTGCGGGAGAACATCACGCCCTACGACGCCGCCTACGTCGCCCTCGCCGAGTCGCTCGGCACGACGCTGGTGACCGCCGACGCCCGGCTCTCCCGAGCACCCGGACCGCGGTGTGACATCGAGCTGCTCGCCTCGTAGGTCGCGACTCCTCGATCGGGGACCCGCACGGTAGGACAACGCACAGAGCCCGCTGCCCCCGGCGCCACGCGGCACCGAGGGCAGCAGGCCCCGTCATCGTTCTCGTCCTACGACGAGCAGATGGCTACCCCCGCGCGGCCGCCCGCCGCTGGGTGTAGAGCATGACGCCACCGGCGCCCAGCCCGAGCAGCGCGAGGGCGCCAAGCCCCCACACCCCGCCGGCCCCGGTGCTCGCAAGCACCCCAGAACCAGAACCGGATCCGGTACCCGACCCAGTCCCGCCGGACGTCGACGAGCCGGACGTGCCGTCACCGCCACCCGATCCGGGCAGCACCCCGCCCTGCGTCGGCGTGCCGGTCGCCGTGGGCGCGGTCGCGGTCGGCTCGGGCACCACAG
>JBQGOU010000063.1:0-8985 GCA_052086865.1 Cellulomonadaceae bacterium | reverse complement strand
CACCACAGGCGGCGTCGTCTCCCCGGGGTCGGGCGTCTCGCCCGGCTCCTCGGTCTCGACGGGCTCCTCCGGCTCCACGGGCTCCTCCGGCTCGGCCGGAGTCGTGCCGCGGGCCTTGATCGCCGCATCGATCTCGCCGGCCAGCACGGGGAAGCGGTCGGTGTAGCAGAAGCTGCTCACATTGCTCAGGCAGGCGTTGCCGGTGGCCGCGAGCTCGGCGTCGCCGTAGCGGTACCCGAGGTTGCTGGTGACCGCGATGATGTAGTGGCGGAAGTCCTTGCCCTCAAGCGAGCGGACGATGCCCGCGTCCGAGCCGGCGTTGTAGGTCAGGCCGTACTTGTTGAAGTAGGTGACCTCGGCCGTCTCGTTGCAGGGGCGGACGTCGATCGAGGCGAACGGCGAGCCGGCCCACGCAATCGTGGACGTGCCGTCCGCATTGAGCGAGGACTCGGGCACCACGGCGGGAATCCCGACGGACGGGTACTGGCTCTCGCCGGTGTACGGGGTGGTCCAGCCGCAGAAGTTCCCGGTGTCCAGCATCCAGTGGTAGGCGCTGCCGCTCCAGATGTCGAGCAGCCAGTCACGGCCCTCGTCGCTGAGCACGTCGGCGCTGACGTCGACGCCGTCCGCGGTGGTCCACAGCACCCCGCCGCTGCCGCCGTCCAGGATCAGGTCGAGTCGGGCGGTGTCGAAGGACGTCATGGACACCCTGCCGTTGGACCAGCCGGCACCCGTGGTGGGGTCGGTACCCCCCAGCTGCAGGGTGGTCAGGCCCAGCCGCTGCAGCTCGGCGTTCAGGAAGTCGATGCCCGTCTGCCCCTCGTAGATCACCCCGTGCAGCATCTTGATCATGGCCTGCGAGGAGGTGTTGTTGGACTTCTGGATCATCTCGGCCGTCCACTGCTGGACCGGCTTGGTCACGCCGTTGTACGTGTAGTCGGCCTCGAGGTCGATCGCGCCGTGGTCGCTGAGGAAGACCAGCCCGAAGGCGGCCATGGACTTCAGCAGCGAGGCGGGATAGGTGGACATGTAGCGCAGCGGGGCGTCGGCGCGGCCGGAGACGATGTCGAGCCCCTCGCCGTAGGTCCCGGTGCCGTCGAAGCGGTTCTGATCCCAGCGCAGCCAGCGCACCGAGCTCGAGGACAGCGCGTCGTCGATCGGCGCAACCACCCCGTCCGGGTAGTCGCGGCTGACCAGGACGTTCGCACGGTCGCGGATTCGTCCCTCGGTGTCGAGCTCGATCACGGCGACGTCGACCTGGGGCACCTGGGCGGTGATCTGTTCCCGGTCAAAGTCGTAGACACCGGAGAAGTCGGCCCGGGCGACGGCCTCGAGCACATCGGTCTCGAGCGCGGTCAACGCGGGCTCAGCGGCGTCCTCGGGCGCCGCGGAGGCCACCACCGGCACGGCGGCCAGCGAACCGGTGAGCAGCAGCGCGGCGGCGGCCGCACCGTACCGGCGGCGGGTGGGGCGGTGTGGGGCGGTGCGGTCTTCAGCAGAGCGAGATAGGGCAGAGGTGTGCACGGAGAGCCTCTCTGGATTGATCGTTCGAGTGCCGTCGCGCCGACGTTTCGGCGCAGCGTTGTCCACTCGTTCCCCCCTGCACGGCACAACCTAGGTCGGACACGTTTCAACAGTTGACCTGCGGTGTTACCACCGGGTTTCGGGTTGCGCCCGACGGCGTTCGGTCCAAGATTCCGGCACGGAGCCTCGGGAGAGTGCCATAGTTGTCGCTGTCACGCCGCAGATGGTCCTGCGGCATCGTCACGCTCATGGTCGAGCTGTGAGAAAGGAAGTCGGCGATGGCCGAGTTGCATGCACCCACCCAGGTGGCCGATATCGACGCTGAAGTCGCAGCTGCCGACATCGCCAAGTCCGTCGGTGCTCGCCACACGATTGCACGCAAGTACGTGCTGCGGCTGCGGCGTCGACACCCCCAGGCCACCCCGGTGGAAATCGTGCAGATGCTCGAGCGCCACTATGTCACCTCGATCAGCACCGCTGGCACCCTCGTTGCCGCCGGGGCGATCGCCGCCGATGTCGGCATTGCACTCATCCCCGTGGCGGGCGCGGCCGCCGTCGGCGCAAAGAGCGCAGGCCAGCAGGCCGCAAAGAAGGCGGGGAAGGAGGTCGCCAAGGGAGCCGTCAAGGTTGCGGCAAAGGGCGTGGCGCTCAACACCGCGAAGACTGGCGCCCAGCGCCTCTCGTCGATGATTCCCGCCGGAGATCAGCAGCTGCAGTTCGAGATCACAGCGATCTTCGGCCTGGCGCTCGCCGATATCCACGGGATGCACCTTGACCAGGACCAAGCACACGCCCTGATCTACGGGCTATGCAATGAGCGCGTCAGCCAGAGTCAGATCGCGACCATGGCCGAGGACCTCGCGGAAGTCTCCGCCGGGGGAACCGTCGACGTCAGTCGTCAGATCTCGACTGGCCAGACCGACTGGTCGCACTGGGCAACCACACTCTCGGATGCGCTGCCCGCGGGCGCGGCCCGAACCCTGGTCTCAACTATTCAGACCGGCCAGCTCGACACGGTGCGAGAAGGTCTGAGCGACAAGCAACGGACCACAGTTGAGTACGGCATGGGTGCACTAGTGGGTGGCATCACGCGCTTCATTTTCGGCCGTGAGGTCGTCACCGCGTCCCGCACCGCGTTCCCGGCAGCACCCGAGGACTTTCCGCCGCACCTCACCGCAATCACGAACGACGCGTCGCTCGATGACGCAGAGTCCGAGCCGAACCGAGCACTGGCAGCTCTCGATGAGGCAGCCAAGACGACTGGGGCTTGGGTCACGGAGACTGCAAGCGCAGTCGGCGGCGGAGTTGCCAAGGGGGCCCACGGGGTTGGCACTGGTGTCGCCACGGCAGCCGACAAGGTGACGCGGCCGTTCCGCAAGGTTGACCTCGACGGTGACGGGGTTCCTGATGAGGCGCGAGCTGTCACCGCCGCAAGAGATGCAGGCGCCTCGATCGCCGGCGCTGCGGCCACGGTCGGAGGGAGCGTCGCGGGACTCTTCAAGTCCCGGAAGCGCTCTGAGGCAGCCAGCGAGTAGCGCTGCTGCGCACCCCTAGCGCCTCGCGCCGTCTGCCGACGCCGGTTCTCACCGCCCCAGCCCGCAGGCACCGAGGTTCTCAGGTGGGGCTCGGCGGGAATCCAGACCTGAAACGTGCCCGTGGCTCTCCCGAGCGCCCGGACCGCGGCGACATCGAGCTGCTCGCCACGTCGATCGCTACCCCAGAACCGGATCCGGGGCTAGTACCGCGACCCACACCCAGCGGCCAACTTTCTGAACAGTCCTGCGCACAACACCTCCAGCGCCGACGCGCAGAGCCCGCCGCCCCGGCCCGCCGGGCTGCGGTGTTACCACCGGGTTTCGGGTTGCGCCCGACGGCGGCCCGTGTCAGCGCGGTCGCCGCGCGGCCCTACCAGGGCCGACGTCGGGCGGCGCGCCGGCAGAAACTCACCATCTGACACGGGGCGGTAACACGGCGGCAACCAGCCGCTCGTAGTCTCGGAGCAGCCCCGCGGATGGACCCGGGCCCCCTCCACCAGATTGGCAGGCGACCTTCGTGAACCATGCCCTCCCCCAGGCGCGCACCCGCCATCGTGTGCTCGCCGTCGCCCTCGCGGCGACCCTGACCGCAGGCCTTGCGGTCGCCACTCCCAGCCAGGCCCGTGCGGACGACGCGATCGACGGCGCGCAGACCTCCGGGGACGTCCTGTTCCCGAACGTCGGCAACGGCGGCTATGACGCGCTGCACTACGACATCGACCTGGCGTGGACGCCGGGCGCGACCCTGGCGGCGTCGACGATCGAGGCGACCTCGACCATGACGGCCACGGCGCCCACGCCCCTGCGCAGCTTCTCCCTCGACTTCGAGGGCCTGGAGATCGACTCCGTGACGGTGAACGGCCAGCCAGCGGCCTATGTGCGAGACATCGACGCCGATGCCACCAAGTACAAGCTCGTCATCACCCCCGCTCAGCCCGTCTCGGGCGAGTTCGTCACCGAGGTGACCTACCACGGCGTGCCCAGCCGGCACGTGGACGCGGACGGGTCTTACGAGGGCTGGAACGTCACGGCGGATGGGGCGACCTTCCTGGGCCAGCCGATCGGCTCGATGACCGGCTTCCCCCACAACAACACCCCGGCGGACAAGGCGACCTACACGCTCAGCCTGGACATCCCCACGCAGATCACCAACGCCGCGGGAACCGGGAACGCCGCCGCGGTCTCGATCGGCAAGCTCGTGTCCTCGGTGCCCCACGCGGACGGCACGCGCCGCACATGGACGTGGGACCAGGAGGTGCCCACCCCCTCGGAGCTCGTGCTCATCTCGATCGGGAAGTACGACATGATCGAGGGGCAGGTCACCCTCAGCGACGGCCGCGTCATCCCGGAGTGGTCCTTCATGGACTCCGCGCTGAGCACCGCGAACAAGCAGAACATCATCAACCGCCGGGCCCAGCTCGGGGAGATCATCCGCAACCTCGAGACGATCTACGGCCCCTACCCCGGGGCCAGCACGGGGGTAGTGGTCGACACGGTGCCGAGCGGTATCAGCTACGCCCTGGAGACCCAGGACCGCTCCTTCTTCCCCTCGACCAACTCCGTGCTGGGCAACACGCTCATCCACGAGCTGATCCACCAGTGGTACGGCAACAACGTCGCCCCCACGGTGTGGAACGACATCTGGATCAACGAGGGCATGGCCTCGTGGGGGCCCACCCACTACAACACCCTGTTCGGCACCAGCACCACGACCACGGAGACGAACTACTACAACAGCTGGAACTCGCGGGCCGCGAGCCACCCGGCGTGGACCATCCCGCCGGCGGGCATGACCGACTCGGCAACCCTGTACGACTACCAGACGTACACGCGCGCGGCGCAGATGTGGGAGGCGCTCAAGATCTCCATCGGCGACGACGCGTTCTTCGACTTCGTGGTGCGCTGGCAGTCCGTCTACGGCGGGCAGTCCGCCGGGGCGGCCGAGTTCATCGCGCTGGCCGAGGAGGTCTCGGGCCGCGACCTGGAGGCGTTCTTCCAGGACTGGATCTACGACGCGGACAAGCCGGCCTGGCCGGAGAAGCTGGACCTCTCCCTGACCTCCGTGCCCGAGGACAGCGCGGTCGAGCCGGGCTCGAGCATTGGGTACACCCTCACGGCGACCAACACCGGGCTGATCCCGCTGGCCTCCTCGGTCGCCACGGTGGACCTCAGCGAGCTGCTGTCCCACGCCACCCTGGACGAGTCCTCCCTGCCGGAGGGCCTCGCACTCGAGGGCACCCGCCTGGTCTGGACGGTTCCGGAGACGGCGGTGCAGGAGAGCGCGACGGTGACGTTCACGCTCACCGTCGCCGACGACGCCTCGGACGTCCAGCTGACGGCCACCTCCGCGGTGACGACGCTGGGCGGCACGTGCGTGACGTGCACCGTCACCCACACGGTGGATCCGCAGCCGCTCGCCCCCGTGGCGGTGCCGACGATCGACGGCGTGCCCACCGCGGGCAACACCCTGACGGCCCTGACGGCCGGCTGGGCGGAGGACACCGAGTTCGCCTACCAGTGGCTGCTGGACGGCACCGCGGTGGAGGGCGCAACCTCGGCGACGTTCGAGCTGCCTGAAAGCGCCGTCGGCGCCGTGGTCAGCGTCGAGGTCACCGGATCCAAGCCCGGGTACGTGGCGGTGACGCTGACCAGCGAGGCCGTCGGCCCCGTCGCAGCGGCCCCGGTCGTCCCCCCAACGCCGACGCCGGTTCCCACCGACCCGGGCACGAGCCCGTCACCGTCGCCCACGCTCGCGGGCAGTGGCCCGGGCACGCCGGCTCCGGGCACGCCCGCGCCGAGCACGACCGGTGGTCCGCGTGCCACGGCACCCGGCAGCACACTGCCGGACACCGGACCGGACAGCCTGACCGTTGCAGGGCTGACCGCCCTGGCCGTGGCCCTGATGGTCCTCGGCACCGGCGCAGGCCTGACCGTCCGCCGG
Organism: Cellulomonadaceae bacterium; assembly: GCA_052086865.1. Classification (GTDB taxonomy): domain Bacteria; phylum Actinomycetota; class Actinomycetes; order Actinomycetales; family Cellulomonadaceae; genus Flavimobilis. The sequence continues at coordinate 2,985 of JBQGOU010000063.1, read as the reverse complement.
GCACGCAACCGCGTCTGACGCGTAGCACGCGGTGAGAAGGGCCCCTGGAACGAGAGTTCCGGGGGCCCTTCTTGCTGTTCGACAGCCCCTGCAGGTCGCTGAACCGCGCGGTGACAGAGAAGCGAGTTGGCCCCCTCGCCTGAGGGCGAGAGGGCCAACCGAGCATGTGAAGTGCAGGTAGTTCTACCCCGCCACCAAACCACAAACGCGGCTACAGGCCAGAGGCCAGGGCCGCGAGACGCGGCTACAGGCCAGAGGCCAGGGCTACGTCTACTCCGGAGTATGCCTGGGGAACCCGGCAGTCGGCAACCCTGCGACGTGCCTCAGCTTCTTTGAGCGCGTGGGTGTGGTTGGTGCCTCACGTACTTTGAGCGCGTAGCTCCGCTTGGCGGGGCAGGCTTGCCTGATGTGGAAGGCAAGATCGAGTCACGTCCATCCGGGGCAAGACGACACCAGCGATGAGGACACGCCCGCAAAGCGTCTATAGGTGGGCGTGCGCAACCATGCCCACCGCCGCGAATCTGGCAACGGGAGAGGCAACCCTCGGCGAGCGCCACACATCGGCATTCAGTGACATGGACCCGCTCACGCACCGTCGCGGCTACGACGCGAGCTGATTCTCGACCTGGTACTCGACGACCTGGGGTGCGACGCGGAGCTCATGCGCGACACGGTGCTGCGCGGTCTCGCTGAAGTCTCCGTCCAGAAGCACTCGTAGGCCCTCCGCAGGCGCGAGGAACTCTGCGGCAAAAGCTCTCTCGAGCCGGTCCGAGTAGGTGGATCCGGTGGTCAGGAGCGAATGGGCACCGTGCGGCCGGGTCATTCGCCTGGCAATGGTTCGTGCACCGATGAAGCGTTCCCTCGTTGATCCTTGCGGGATCTGCGGACCGACGACGGCCGCGAGGGCGTTGCCCTCCTGCCGGACCAGCGCGTCAATATTCGCAGGGGACGGTTCGGCCAGGTGCCCGACGGCCACGAGTTCCGCAATGGGTGCCAGGTCGGTGTCGGAAAGCCCCAGCGACTGCCGTAGTCCGCGCGCACGCCAGTAGCCCTCGCGCCAGGGCAACTCGTTGGAGGACCGAACCGGTCCCGGGAATCGATCCAGAGCCGAGGCGAGGGGACGTGGCTGCAACGCCAGACGCGTGGCATCGACTAGCCATGTGTCTGCTGAGGAAAGGTCGCTCAACGCGACAGCACGTGCAAGGTCCGCCAGCAGCGCCGGATCCCGCAACTGACGGTCAGCCGCCAGCAGTGCATTCGCGGCGCACGGTTCCGCGTTGTATGGGTCGAGTCCCCAGGCCGCAGCCACGAGCGCGAACTCACGTTCGTCAGCGGGCGCGGATTGAATCGCGCCCCACTCCTCTTGGAGCAGGGTTCCGGAAATCCCGGCGTCCTCGAGCCGGCGCACTGTCCCGTCGATGAAGAGGGCAAGGTCGTTGATCACGTCTGTGCGGTCGAGCACAGCGTCCAGGGCTGAGATCAGTGTGATCCGGGCCTGCGGGTCGACCCGCGGAATCACTGTGATCCACATCTGGTCCCGATCCGAGGTCAGCGTCAGGTCTGGCCCGGGGAACCCGTCCCCCGCATCGGCAAGGCCTACCCCCGTAGAGCCGGGGCGGTGAGACTCGGTCGACAGCGCCCACCAGTTCAACGCCAACCACTCGGCCAGCGGGTAGGCGGAGACATCAATGCTGTCGCGAAGCTGCCGTGGGCTTCGGTTCTCTCCGATGACGGTGGCAACAGTGGTGTCGACGACGATCCGGAGTCTGCACCATGTCGCGGCGAGCTCAGGGGCTCGGACGGTGGTGGCACTCTCCCAGTCGCACTCGATCACGAGACTCATCTGTCCGGCCGCCGTAGTTCCCGAGGAACCTCGCCATCGGTGATCGGGTAGCCCTTGTAGCTTCCCGACTCAGCGTTGACAAGTCGCGCCCCGAACCAGCGATCCTGGATACGTGACCACACGTACCGCGGGAAGCGGCCTTGGTCTCGGTAGGCACTGACCTGTCCGTCAAGGATTCCCCGCCGAAGCCATTCGGTGACGATCCCAGCGTCGTTGATCTCTTTGGGACAAGGTGTCGCGTCGGATCGGAGCCGAGGTTGGCCGGCGAACGAAGGATAGGACTTATGTTCGGGAGAGCCTACGTAGGTGACGTTGCCGGACAAGTCCCGGAGCTCGGCCAACGCGATGTCTCGCGCCAGCTCCTGCGGACGAGCACGCTTACGCCCCGGGCTTCTCATATCGAGAGGCTAACAGCAGGCTCTCTGACCCTGCGGGGGCCTGTGGATAGGCACGCGATCGACCCTCTCGCCAAGAAGGGCGCCCACTGGCGGCGCCGACGGGACGAAGGGACCCGCCACTCCCCCACGCCACGTAGCGCAAGGGAGCAGCGGGTCCGTCCGTTCAGGCCCAGCGCAAGCCGGTCACAGCCCAGGCACGCGGCGCCCTGTCATGACATGGACCGGACGCCGCCGGCGGGCAAACACCGTCACGGCAGTGCCCGCAAGCAGCGCCGTCAGTGCGACGGTGAGCGCTGCGGTTGAGACGCCGGTGTTCGGCAGGCCGCCGCTCGCACCCGAGCCACTGACCGCAGATCCCCCGCCGGTTCCGCTTCCGGACGATCCGGCGCCGCCCCCCGCCGACGTCGGTTCGCCGTCCGTCGGCCCCTCGGAGGGCTCTTCCGTCGGCTCCTCCGTGGGTTCCGGCGTCGGCGTCTCGTCCACGTCTGCCAGAGCCTCGAGGTAGCTGTAGATCGCGAGACCGATCTCCTGCACCACCGGGTTGCCTCGGGCCATCGTGTCGTCAAAGCCGGAGGAGTTCGTCACCTCGGTGAGCACGACGACGGCCGACTCGTAGCCGGGGACCAGGAAGTAACCGACGTCATGGGTGACGTTCCCGGTTTCCCCGGTCTTGTGCGCGATGAGCTTGTCCGGCTCTTCACGATCGAGGGTGTAGTCGCCTGAGCGTGTCGGTGGTCGGGTAGG
>JBQGOU010000062.1:0-12771 GCA_052086865.1 Cellulomonadaceae bacterium | reverse complement strand
GCCCGCCTGCTCGGCCTGCCCCCTGATGCCGTGCGGATCGTGCCCGAGCTCGGCCCCGACGCCGTCGCCGGCGCACGCGTGGTGCTCCTGTACCTGCCCCGCTCACTCGAGGCCCTCGCCGAGCTGGCCGACACCGTCGCGGCACATGCGGACCCCGGGGTGGTGGTCTACGCGGGGGGACGCCTCAAGCACATGACCCGGGCGATGAACGACGTGCTCGGCGGGCGGTTTGCCGACGTGCACGCGACGCTGGCCCGCGGCAAGTCCCGGGTGCTCGTCGCGGCGGGTGCGCGCCCCGAGGCCGCGGCTCGGCCGGGTGCCTCCCCCGGCACGCCGTCGGGCACCGTGCTGGCCGGTCCCGCGCTGGCCGGTCCCGCTCGTGCACCCGGCGGGCCGGGGTTCCCGCGCCGCGAATGGCATCAGGACCTGGACCTGACCGTCGCCGCGCACGGTGCGGCGTTCGCGGGCACCCGCGTGGACATCGGCACCCGCTTCCTGCTGGGCTTCCTGGACCAGGTGGGGCCTGAGCGCGGCACGGCGCTGGACCTGGGCTGCGGAACCGGTGTCCTCGCCGTCGCCCTGGCCCGCGCCCGGCCCGGTCTGCACGTCGTGGCGACGGACCGCTCCGCCGCCGCAGTCGCCTCGGCCCGCGCCACCGCGGCGGCCAACGGCGTGGCCGACCGCGTCACGGTGCTGCGCGACGATGCCGCAGGCTCGGTTCCCGACGGCTCGGTCGACGTCGTGCTGTGCAACCCGCCCTTCCACCTGGACGCGGCCGTGCACACCGGCGCGGCCTCGCGCATGTTCGCGGCCGCCGCCCGCGTGCTGCGCCCGGGCGGCGAGCTGTGGACCGTGTACAACTCAGCGCTGCGCTACAAGGGCGAGCTGGGCCGCACCGTCGGGCCAACGGAGCTGGTGGGGCAGAATCCCAAGTTCACGGTGACCCAGTCTGTGCGGCGGTGAGCCGGGGGCCGCGTGTGCCGTGATTTCGGCAACCAGCGCCGGAATCGGCAACGAGCGCTGATATCGGCGACTCTGATCGCCGAAATCACCCCGAGTCGCCGATATCAACGGCGGCGCCGGGCTGAACGGCCGCCGGGCTCAGTCGCGCAGGGACGGCAGAAGCGCCGCGACCTCGTCGAGCACCGCCTCGTCGCCGGCGTAGATGCCGTCGCGCCGCGGCCAGTGCGCGATCACGTCGGTGAAACCTGCCTCGCGGGCGCGGTGGACCATGGCGGAGAAGCGGGTGGCGCTCTCGAGCGAGAAGACCTCGGCGTCGAGCGAGAGGTAGCGCGGGAAGAGCTCGTGGTCGATGATTGCGGCGGTGCGCCCCGCCCGCTCGAGTGCGGCGTCCAGGCGGCGGGACAGCACGCCCAGCCCGCGCCACCAGTCGTCCTCGCTGGTGGCGTCCTCCATGCCGGTGGTGACCCACCCCTCACCCCGTGTGACGGCGACGTCCAGTGCGCGAGGTCCGTTGGCGGCAACCAGCAGCGGCGGACGCGCCCCGCGCGGACCGGGCAGCATGCGAGCTCCGACGGCACGATAGAACGCGCCGTCGTGATCGGTCACCGGGCTGGTCAGAAGGCGGTCGAGCAGCTCGAGGAACTCGTCCAGGCGTGCGACGCGCTCGCGTGGGGTCAGCTCCGGCTGCCCGAGCACACCGGCGTCGAAGCCCAGCCCGCCCGCACCGACCCCGAGCAGCAGGCGCCCGGCGCTCATGTCGTCCAGCGTCATGACGTCCTTGGCGAACGGCACCGGGTGGCGGAAGTTCGGGGAGGCGACCAAGGTCCCGAGCTGGATGCGCTCGGTGACCAGCGCAGCGGCGGTCAGGGTCGGCACGGTGCCGAACCACGGCTCGTCCACCAGCGTGCGCCAGGACAGGTGGTCGTAGGTCCAGGCGTGGTCGAAGCCGTAGGCCTCGGCTCGGCGCCACACGCCCTCCGCCTCGGTCCATCGGAGCTGGGGCAGGATGCAGATGCCGATGCGCATGCCGATCAGCCTATCGGCGGCCGGGCACCGGGTCTGCCGCCAGAACCCGCCGCCGGCCTCCCGCCGCCTCCCGCCGCCGCCGTCGGCCTCGCGACCTCGTAGGTTCCGTCCGAACTCGTAGCGTGGACCCTACGAGTTCGGACGGAACCTACGAGCTCGGCACCAGCCCGGCACCGGCCCTCCGCGCTCGTCGCGGTGAAGCGCTGGGTGGGGTCAGTTGGTGCCGACGACGTCGACCACGAAGACGAGGGTGTCGTCCCCGCCGATCCCGGCCTGCGGCACCCCACGCGAACCGTAGCCGTGGTGCGGCGGAATCGAGAGCAGCACACGGGAGCCGACCTGCTGGCCGACCAGGCCCTGGTCCCATCCGCCGATGACGGCGCCGACGCCGATCGGGAAGTCGATGGTCGCACCACGGTCGTAGGAGTTGTCGAAGACGTGCCCGCCCCAGGTCTGGCCCAGGTAGTTCACGACGATGGTCTCGCCCGCCTCAACGGTGTCGCCGCTGCCCTGCTCAAGGACGGTGACCTCGAGCTCCTCGGGTGCGGGGGTGTCGGGGAAGGTCAGCACCGGCTTGTCGCCGAAGCTGCCGGACGCGGTGGGAAGGTCAGCCATGGTTTCCTCTCGGGTTGGCCGGCGCAGGGGCGCCGACATGGTCTCGCGAATCGCTGGTCAGGGACGGCACGAACCCACTGAGGGGCCGGCGCGGCGCTGCTCGACCGGCGGTGGGTCAGTCTCTGCCGGCGAGGATCGCGAAGATCCGCAGGAACTCGACGTACAGCCACACCAGGGTGACGATCAGGCCGAAGGCCGCGGTCCACGCGAACTTGGCCGGGGCGCCCTCGCGCACACCGCGCTGGATCGAGTCGAAGTCGAGGACCAGCGAGTAGGCGGCGAGCAGCACGGCCACGATGCCCAGGACGACACCCAGGGGGATGCCGAACACGGTCACCGAGGTGCGCAGACCCCAGGCGGCGTCGCTGGAGCCGAAGATCATGATGCCGAGGTTGACGAGGCTGAACGCCAGGTAGCTCAGCATCAGCACCAGGAAGATCTTGGTGGCCTTGGGGGTGGCGCGGACCTTGCCGGAGGTGAACAGCAGCAGCGTCACCGCGACGGTCACGGTCGTGGCGAGCAGCGCCTGCAGCGCCACACCCGGGTAGATCCGGTCGAGCGACGCGCTCAGGCCGCCGAGGAACACGCCCTGGGCGACCGTGTAGGCGGTGATCAGCGCGGGGCTGGGCTGCTTCTTGAAGATGTTGACCATCGCCAGGACGAAGCCGACGATCGCGCCGACGATGTACAGGCCCGGCGCCGCGTCGAAGGTCATCCAGGTGGCGGCTGCCACCACCACGAGCAGAGCGAGCAGGCCACCGGTCTTGACGATGACGTCGTCGTAGGTGAGCCGGCCGGTGTCGCGGGGCGTCGCGGTCGGGGCGGCGTACATCTGGTCCAGCGTGCCCGCGTCCGGCGTGGGCGTGCTGGCGTAGGGGTTCGCCGGCGCCTGCTTGCGTCCACGGCGCTGGACTGGGTCGGCGAACACGTCGTTCGAGCCGAATACGGGGTTGCTCACATCATCCTCCTGGTCGCGGCCCCGGCTCGCCCGGGGCCGTGCGGGGGGTACCGCCTGCTGGCTTAACGACGTTACACGCCCTCGTGTTCCCCGGGTGCGGCATGTCGTGCATGTCTCGAGGTGATCGTCGGCTCGTTGCCCGACGCCGTGTCGCCGTCGGACCCGCCGCGTTCGGACCGCAGGGCCGCCGCCTTGTCCGCTCTGCGCTGCTCGCGGTGTGCTGCCCGGCGCTCCTTGGCCCCCTCGATGAGGTGGTAGAGCACGGGCACGACCAGCAGCGTGAGGAACGTGGAGGACACGAGCCCGCCGATGACGACGAGGGCGAGGGGGCGCGAGATGAACGAGCCGCCGCCCGTGATCCCGAGCGCCATGGGGGTGAGCGCGAAGATGGTCGCGAACGCCGTCATGACGATCGGGCGCAGGCGCTTGCGGGCGCCCTCGGCGATCGCCTCGTCCAGGCCCCGGCCCCGGTCGCGGTACTGGTTGATGAGGTCGATGAGCACGATCGCGTTGGCGACCACGACCCCGATCAGCATCAGCGCCCCGATCAGGGCGGGCACGCCGAGCGGGGTGCCGGTCACCAGCAGCAGCACCAGCGCACCGGTGGCCGCGAACGGCACCGACACGAGCAGGATGAAGGGCTGGGCGAGGGACCTGAAGGTCGCCACCATGACGATGTAGACGATGGCGATGGCCGCGACCAGGGCCAGGCCCAGGTCGGCAAAGGCGTCGGCCTGCTCTGCCGCGGCCCCCGCCACCTCGACCCGGGTGCCCGCGGGAAGGTCGAGCCCCTCGACGACCCGGTCGAGCTCGCCCGAGAGTGTGCCGAGGTCCTGGCCGGCGGGCGTCACCGCAACGGTGGCGCTGCGCTCGCCGTCCACCCGGGTGATGGTGGTCGAGGTCTCGGTCTGCACGACGTCGGCCACGTCGCTCAGCGCCACCGGCCCGGCCGCGGTGGGCACGGGGATTGCCTGGACCTCCTCAAGCGTGACCGGCACCTGCCCGACCTGCATGCGAATCCGCACCGGCCCGTCCCCGAGGTCAGCGGAGCCGACGTCGGCCGGCGACATCGCGGCCGCGGCCACGCCGACGACCTGGGCCTCGCTGAGCCCGGCGTCGGCGGCGCGCTGCGGGTCCACGGTGATCTGGACGTAGGGCTGCGCGGCCGCGAGGTCGTTGCTCACCTGCGCCACACCGGCCATCCCGGTCACCGCATCGGTGACCTGGGCTGCCGCCTCGGACAGCGCGTCGAGGTCGGCCGAGCGCACGACGAGGTCGACGGTGCTGGACCCGAACGCGGCGTCGGCGCCGGCGATCGACACCGTTCCGACGTCCTCGAGCTCGTCGAGCTCGCTGCGCACCCGCTGCTGCACCGCCGTGGCGTCCGCGTCGTGCTCGAGGGTGACGGCGAAGGTGGCGCGCGGCGCGCCGAGCGCGCCGCTGAACACCGCCTCGACCCCCGATCCCGTGCCGACGGTCGACTGCACCGTGCGCACCTCGGGGTCGGCCGCCAGGGCCTGCTCCACGCGCTGCGCCGCAGCATCCTGCACCTCGAGGCTGGTGGCCGGGGCGAAGTCGCTGGTCACCGTGAGGGTGTTCTGCCCGCTGTCCCCGAGGAAGTTGGTCTCCAGCCGCGGGACGAGGGCGACGGTGCCGCCGAGGATCGCCACGGCGACGACGAGCGTGACCACGGGGTGGGTGAGCACGGTTCGCAGGCTCGGCACGTACGCCCGCTGCCACAGTCCGCGGCGCTCCTTGGCCTCGGCCACGGCGCGCGCCTCGGCCTCGGCCGCCTCGTCGCCCGCGAGGATCGGCTCGCGCACGAACCAGTACGCAAGCACCGGCACGATGGTCAGCGCGACGAACAGCGAGGCGAGCATCGCGAGCGACACGGTCACCGCGAAGGGCCGGAACAGCTCACCGACCGCTCCTCCGACGAAGGCGATGGGCGCGAACACCACGACCGTGCACACGGTCGAGGACGTCACCGCCCCCGCCACCTCGCGCACGGCGCCGATGATGGCGGTGCGCTTGTGCTCCCCGTAGGACAGGTGCCGCTTGATGTTCTCGATGACGACGATCGAGTCGTCCACGACGCGCCCGATCGCCACGGTCATGGCACCGAGGGTGAGGATGTTCAGGGTGTACCCGGTCGCGTTCATCGCGATGAAGGTCACGCACAGCGACAGCGGGATGGAGATGGCCGAGACGAGGGTGGAGCGCACCGACATCAGGAACGCCAGGATGACGACGACGGCGAACACCAGCCCGAGCGCGCCCTCCGTCGCCAGACCCTCGATCGACTCCGTGATGAACGACGCCTGGTCGAAGACCACCGCGATGCGGGTGCCCGGAAGCGTCTCGCCGAGCTCCTCGATCGCCGTGCCGACCGCGTCGGAGACCTCCACGGTGTTCCCGGCCGGCGTCTTCGTCACCGCAATCGCCAGCGCCGGATCGCCGTCGAGGCGGGACAGGGAGGTCGCCGGGCCCGGGCCGTAGACGACGTCGGCGACCTCGCCCAGGGTGGTGCGGGTGCCGTCGGCGCCGGTGAGGATGATGGCCTGGAAGTCGTCGACGCCGGCCAGCGCCGTGCCCGCCTGGACGCTGAGCGTGAGGTCGCCCTGCGTCACCGACCCGGCGGGCAGCACGACGCCGCTCGCGTCGATGGCGTCCGACACCGCGGACGGGCCGAGGCCCAGCGCCGCGAGCGCCGCAAGGTCCGGGGTGATCAGGACCTGGTTGGCGGAGATGCCGGAGACGGTTGCGCTGCGCACGTCGGGGACCTGGTCCAGCCGAGGAAGGATCGTGTTCTCGATCTGCGCGGTCAGCTCGGCCGGGTCGGTGTCCGCGCCGGCCGTGACGGCGAGCTGCACCACGGGCAGGTCGTCGATCGAACCGGTCACCACGGTGGGGTCCACCGCGTCGGGCAGCGCGGCCCGCACCCGGCCGACGGCGGTTTCGAGCTGCTGGGCGGCACGGTCGAGGTTCGTGCCATAGACGAGTTCGACCGTCGTCAGCGACAGCCCGGTCGCCGAGCTCGAGGAGATTGTCTCCACCCCGTCGACGCCGCGCACCGCCTCCTCGATCGGCGCGGTCACCACATCCTCGACGATCTCCGGGCTGGTGCCCGGATAGGGCGCGAGAACGATGGCGACGGGAATCTGCAGCGACGGGATGAGCTCCTGCTTGAGCGACGTCATGCTGAGCGTGCCGAGGAGTGCGAGGGCCACCGTGATCAGGGAGATCAGGGCACGGTTGGCGAGCGAGAAACGGGCGAGCAAGGACACGGTCGGGCTCCGTCACGAGAAGGGTGGTCGGCCCGTCCTCGGACCCGAGTCGCGTCGAGGACGCTCGAGCCAGCGTAGTACGGGGCCGCGCGCCGGGCACGACCTCGTGACTCAGCCCTGGGGGTCCGGGGTCTGCTGGTGCAGCGCGAGCCGCCAGCCGGCGTTGCTCGGCACGTACGTGCTCGCGAGCGTCGCCGCGTAGACGTCCGCGCCGCGCCGCCCGGTGAAGCGGTAGACCACGGTCACCGTGGACTGGGTCTCGACGAAGTGCTCGTCGGTGATCTGGAACATGTCCCAGCCGGGCGACTCGTTCATGGCTCGCACGCAGGCCGCCTTGTCGAGCACCGCACCGGGGACGATGACCAGGGCGCCGTCGTCGAGCAGCTCGTCGTAGACCGTGCCGCTGCCCGCGGCAAGACGTGACTCCAGAGCCATCAGGTGCGCGAAGGTGCTCATGACGGAAGAGTAGGGGACGGTCCGTCCGATGTCGCCCGACCGGGCACTCGGAGGACGGCGGGCGGATGCGCTGGCCCCGCGCCTCCCCCGTCGGTACGCCCTCGCCGCCACCGAGTCGAGAAGGGAACCGGGCGCATGACAGCCAGATCGATCGGCGCAGGTCCCGGCGGGGTGGCGGCGTCCGTGACCGGTACCGCCGAGCAGGTGACGGGGTCGCACCAGCTGCACGGACGCATCGCCGGGCTCGACGGCCTGCGCGCGATTGCGGTGCTGGCCGTGCTGGTCTACCACCTGCGCCCCGAGTGGCTGCCCGGCGGCTTCCTCGGCGTCGACGTGTTCTTCGTGGTCAGCGGGTTCCTGATCACCACGCTGGCGCTGCGCGAGCTCGTGCGCACGGGCCGGCTCCGGTTCGGTGCGTTCTGGCTGCGCCGCGCACGCCGGCTGCTGCCCGCACTCGGCGTCGTCGTGATCGTGAGCATCGTCGCGGCGCGGTTGGTCCAGCCCGACCTGCTGGTGGGCATCGGCCGCCAGACGCTCGGCGCCGCGACGTTCAGCAGCAACTGGCTGGAGATCGCGGCAGGCAACAGCTACTTCGACGACTCCGCGCCGGTGCTGTTCCAGACCTTCTGGTCCCTGGCCATCGAGGAGCAGTTCTACCTTGTGTGGCCTCCGCTCCTGGTACTGCTGCTGATCCTCACCCCCGGCGGACGCAGCAGGGCCACTGTCGCGGCGCTCGGCGCCTTCGCCTCGGCTGCGGCCATGGCGCTCAGATACGCCCCGGGGACGGACCCGACGCGGGTCTACTACGGCCTCGACACCCACGTCTTCGGTCTCCTGATGGGCGTCTGCCTCGCCTTCGCTTGGACCACCCGCCGGCAGGTGCTGCTCAGCCGATGGGCGATCACCGTGGTTCCGGTACTCGCCGTCGCCGGTCTCGTGGCCCTCCTGGTCCTCGTGCGCGACGACTCCCCCTGGACCTACCGCGGCGGAATCGCCCTCGCCTCGGTCCTCGCCGCACTCGCCGTCGCCGGATGCACGGGTCGCGTGACACCCCTGATCCGGGTGCTGGAGCTGCGACCACTGGTCTGGGTCGGGGCGCGGTCCTACGGCATCTACCTGTGGCACTGGCCGATCATCCTGATCGTCGGCGCTGCCGCAGCGGCGCAGCCGGGCACAGGGCGATGGTGGACGGCGACGGCGATGGTGCTCGTCCTCACCCTCGGCCTGTCCGCGGCATCGTTCCGTTGGGTCGAGACGCCCATCCGTCGCGACGGCTTCCGTGCCGTGGGACGTGAGGTGGCGCGGGCGGTGCGCCCGCCGGGAGCGGTGGCGGCGCGGGTGACCGCCGGAGCCGCCGTCCTCGCCCTGCTCGGCGCCGGGGCCGCCGTCGCCACGGCGCCGCAGATGTCCGCGGCCGAACGCTCCGTGCTCGATGGCCAGGCCGCGCTGGAGCGCGCGCAGCGGGAGGCCGAGGCGCAGGCGACTCCGCGCACGCCCGGCGCCGAGCCGACCGGCGCCGGCCCCCCCTCGCCCAACCCGGGCTCCGGCACGACGGCGCCACCGTCGCCTGACCCGTCCGCCGACCCGTCCCCCGACCCGGCTCCGGACATGACGCCTGAGCACCTCCTGCCCGAAGGCCCGCAGATCAGCGCCTTCGGCGACTCTGTGCTCTCCGGCGCGGCACCGGCGATGTTCGGGGCCTTCCCCGGAATCTCCATCGACGCCGAACCGATCCGGCAGTGGGGCGTGGCCCCGGACCTGGTGCGGGCGAGCGCCGACGCCGGAACACTGCGCCCCTTCGTGGTGCTCGGCTTCGGGACGAACGCCGGTCTGAAGTCGCCCGCCGACCAGGACGCACTGCGCGCCACCCTCGACCTGATCGGGCCGGAGCGCCGCGTGGTGTTGGTCAACGTGGTCGGCATCAGCTACTGGGTGGACGACACGAACGCGACGATGGACCAGATCGCCGCGGAGTACCCGAACGTCGAGGTCGCTGACTGGCGCGGGGCGGTTCGCGACCGTCCGGGGCTCCTGCACTCCGACAACACCCACCCCACCGCCGAAGGAACCGCCGTGTACGCCGACGTGGTGCGCACGGCCCTCGAGCAGGTGGCAGCGTCCTGAGAGCGAGCCGGCGCCCGTCACGCTAGCCTGGCACGTTCATGCCGATGTGACCACGCCACCTCCTGACGGGACCCGACATGACCGCACCGCCGCCCATGATCCTGCGTCCCCCGCACCAGCGCCTGGAGCATCGCGCAGTCTGGTGGTGGACGCTGCGCGCCGTCACCGGCCAGGGGCTCCTGGTCGCCGCGGTGGGTTTCGCCTACTGGCGCTGGGAGGCCGCACGACCCTGGGTGATCGTTCCCCTCGTCCTGCTCGTGGCGTGGACCGTGGTCAAAGTTCTGGTGGAACCGTGGTGGCGCTACCGCGTGCACCGCTGGGAGACCACCGACGAGGCGGTGTATGGGCTCTCGGGATGGCTGGTGCGCGAGTGGCGCGTGGCCCCGATCTCCCGGATCCAGACCGTCGACGCCGTGCGGGGACCCTACGAACAACTCATGGGGCTGGCGACGCTGCGCGTCACCACCGCCTCGTCCCAGGGCGCAATCGACATCGTCGGGCTCGACAAGGACGTCGCCGCACAGGTCGCCGAACGCCTGACCACCATCACCGAGCGCACTCCGGGGGACGCCACATGACCTCGGCGGACCTGCCCGCGCCGCCGGACGGCACTGCGCCGCCGGCGCCACCGGACGACACTGCGCCGCCGGACGACGGTACGCCGTGGCACCGGCTGAGCGGTCGGATGATCGTCGTCGACCTGGTCCGCACGCTGGTCTCGCTCGCGCCGCTGGGGCTGGCCGTGTGGGTCTTCGGCATCAATCCCGGATCCGGTGCGCTGTGGCCCGTAATCGGTGTCGCGGTCTTCGGGGTGCTGGGCTCGGCGGGCGATGTGCTGCGATGGGTCTTCACCCGCTACCGGGTCACCGGCTCCTACCTCGAGATCCGCTCCGGGGTGCTGGTGCGCACCCACCGCTCGGTGCGCCGCGACCGCATCCGCAGCGTCGACACCGACGCCCGCCTGCACCATCGCCTCGCCGGGCTGCGACTCGTCAAGGTGGGGGCGGGCCATCAGCTGCTGTCCGGGGAGTCGGCGCTGCGACTGGACGCGATCACCCGAGCGGACGCCGCGGAGCTGCGCGCCCTGCTGCTGCGGGGATCCACCGCGCCGCCGGTGGCGGCGCCCGACCGCGCCGACGCGATGCCCGACACCGAGGCGGCGCCCGACCGCGCCGACGACCAGGGCCAGGTCCAGGTCTTCGCCCGGTTCCGACCGGGCTGGGTCGTCTACAACATGGTGGCGTGGTGGGGTTACCTCATGGCGATCGGCCTGCTGTGGGGCGCGTTCTGGCTCGCCTCGACCTTTGGGCTGGACCTGTGGGCGCTGGTGCGCAGTGCGCTCGACTGGCAGTCGCTGGGATGGTTCTGGACCGTCGCGATCGCCGTCGCCGCCGTCGGCCTGCTCGGGGTGATCGGCCTAGCGGTGAACTTCTTCACCTCCCACTGGGGCTTCGAGCTGGTGCGCGCACCGGGCGAGGACGGGACGGTGCTGCGCACCACCCAGGGGCTGCTGCGCACCCGCGAGGTGACCCGATCGGACTCGCGGCTGCGCGGGGTGTCCATCTCCGAGCCTGTGCTCTGGCGGTGGATGGGCATGGCCGACACCGAGGTCATCACGACGGGCCTGAGCATCTGGAGCGGCAGCTCCACGATCCTGCCCCGCGGCCCGATATCCGTCGCACGACCCGTCGCGGCAAGGATCCTGGCCGCCGAGCCGAACCCCTTCGCCGTGCCGCTGCGCGCTCACCCGCGCCGGGCACTGCGGCGCCGGTTGTGCTGGGCCGGGGTCGTCAGCGTCGTGGTCGCCGGGGTGCTGGTCTGGCTGGCCCTGACCGATGTCGTCCCCTGGTCGGCACTGTGGGCGCTGGCGGGCGTGGTGCCGCTGGCCGCCGCCGGCGCCGTCGTGGCCTACCGCGCGCTCGGGCACGCGATCAGCGGCCGCTACGTGGTGCTGCGCTCGGGCCTGATGTCCCGGACGACGACGGTTCTGCAGCGATCGGCCGTCTCGACGGTGGCCGTGCGGGAGTCGCTGCTGCAGCGCAGGCTCGGGCTCAGGTCGGTGTCGACCATGACGGCCGCGGGCTGGGGTGCCTATGCGGCGCCCGACCTCGACGCGCACGAGGCCGCGGAGCTCGCCAACGAGGCGTCGGCCGGGCTGCTCGAGCCATTCCTCGTCCCGGCCCACGGGGAGCGCTGAGGCCGGAATCCGACGTCGGCGCGGCCGGCAGGGGCGTTCGGTGGTCGCCTGCGGAAATGCTCAGTGGCTGCCCGACACGCAGAACACGTTGCCCTGCGGATCGGCGAGCACCGTCCAGGTGAAGTCGCCCATCGTGTGCTCGTCCACCTGGGTCGCGCCGGCAGCGCGCAGGCGCTGCACCTCGATGGCGCGATCGGGCGCCACGAGGTCGAGGTGCACGCGGTTCTTCCCCGGGGTGACCTCGTCGACCTTCTGGAACGCCCGGGTGGGTTGCTCAGGCACGGTGACGACGTAGAACCAGCCGTCGTTGTCCTCGACGACCTCCCCACCGAGCTGCTCGGCCCACCAGGTGGCGAGCGGGCCGGGATCGGTCGAGTCGACGGTGATCATCCCCACGGCAAGTGTCATAGGAGCCAGGCTAGCGCGACGGGATGACGCCGTCCGTGGCGGTCGGATCGGCGTCGGCGTCGGCGATCGGGTCGACCGGCGGCTCGTCGACCACCAGGGCGGCGGCGTCCGCGGACGCGGGCGCCGGCACGTCGGCGTGCTGCGCCGTCGCAGCGTCGTCCACGGAGGCGTCCTGCGGCGGCGCGACGGAACCGTCGTCGTCGACGAGCTCCACGCCGATCGTCACCTGGGTCAGCAGGGCCGCAATCGCCCCGACGCCCACGAGCACGGGGGCCACCGCCGCGGTGACGGCGGTCACGGCCACACCCGCCGTGAGCGGAATCTCGAGCAGCGTCCGACCGGTGTCGTTCTTGATGTAGACCCGGCGCACGTTGCCCTGGCGGATCAACTCCTTGACCTTGGCCACCAGGGTGTCACCCGAGACCTTGAACTCCTC
This sequence comes from Cellulomonadaceae bacterium, assembly GCA_052086865.1. Taxonomy (GTDB): domain Bacteria; phylum Actinomycetota; class Actinomycetes; order Actinomycetales; family Cellulomonadaceae; genus Flavimobilis. Next base: position 301 of record JBQGOU010000062.1, on the reverse strand, counting down.
GTAGCGGCTGTTCTCGCCCATTGCGTGTCATCCTCCCGCTCGCCGACCGCGGCCCCTGCCGTGGCCCTGTCCCTATCCCTGTCCCTGTCCAGCCTCTCGCGAAGTCGGGCCTTGCGCATCCCTCCGGGGGCGGACGGAGCAGGACTCAGTGCTGTGCTGCGGCGATCGGAGGGAGGTGGCAGCGCTGACTTCGCGTGCCGGGTCCTGGGTTCGCGTGCAGCAGCACGCGCACCCCGGGCGGGGTAAGCGAACAAACCGCGGTGCCCGGGGCGGTGGTGCCCCCGCTGGGACTCGAACCCAT
>JBQGOU010000061.1:791-12826 GCA_052086865.1 Cellulomonadaceae bacterium | reverse complement strand
CGTTCCCTCGGTGCCCACCAGGGCACGGGCGAGGTGGGTGCCGTTCTCCGGGAGCAGGTGCTCGAGGGAGTAGCCCGAGACCTGACGCCCAAACCGCCCGAACTCGGTCCGGATGAGGGCGAGGTTGGCACGGACCAGCGCGTCGAGCCCCGGCACGACGTCGAGGGCACCACGTCCGCTGCCTGCCACGAACCGGCGGCCGAGGCCGTCGACGACGTCCAGCTCGACGACGTTGTCCGCCGTGCGCCCATAGGCGACGGCGTGCGGACCGCACGCGTTGTTCCCGATCATCCCCCCGAGGGTCGCCCGGTTCTGCGTCGAGGGATCGGGGCCGAAGCGCAGTCCGTGCGGCGCGGCCGCCCGCTGCAGGTCCGACATGATCACGCCCGGCTCCACGACGGCCGTGCACGCCGTGGGGTCGATCCGGCCGATCGTCCCCAGGTGCCGCGAGAAGTCGAGCACTATTCCGGGGCCGACGGCGTTTCCGGCCACGGACGTCCCCGCGCCCCGGCTCGTGACGGGCATCCCGGTCTCGCGGCTGATGCGCAAGGTCTCGAGCACATCCGCAGTGTCGCGGGGCAGGACGACGACGCGGGGCACCACGCGGTAGTTGGACGCGTCGGTCGAGTACTCCGCCCGGCGCAGCGTCGAGTCATGCACGGTTCCCCTCACGCCGGCGCGCAGAGCGGCGACGAGGTCCGCGGTGTCGTGCGGCACGGCGGGCGAGGCGGCGATCGTCACCCGGTCAGTTTCCCACGGCTCACGGGGCGCACCGTCCGGTCCTTGGGCCCACGGAACGGACGGGGTGCCCGAGCCGGAGCGGCCGTTCCCAGGATTCTCCCACCGTGCTGCCAGGCTGGCTCCAGGGCGACGCGGCACTCTGGGGTCATCAGCCCCGTCCCATATCGGAGTCCGACATGTCCAACGTCGCCGTTCTCGCCGCAGACCTCGTCGCGATCATCGCGCTCGTCCTCGTCTACTACCACCGCCACCGCCGGCGCGACATGGTCCTGGCCTACATCGGCCTGAACGTGGGCGTTCTCGCGGTCGCCGTCGTCCTGGTCGGCGCCACCGTCGGGGTCGGGGTGGGGCTCGGGCTGTTCGGGGTGCTCTCGATCATCCGACTGCGCTCGACGGAGCTGTCCCAGCAGGAGGTCGCCTACTACTTCGCCGCGCTGGCGATCGGCCTCGTCTGCGGGTTGCAGCCCAGCCCGGGATGGCTGGCGCCCGCCCTGTCCGCGCTGATCGTCCTCACCGTCGCGGTGATCGACCTGCCCCACAGCAACGACCGCTACGAGACGCAGCTGGTGACGCTCGACCGCGTGTACCGGTTCCGGCCCGAGCTCGTGGCTCGGCTGGAGGACCTGCTCGACGCGGATGTCCTGCGGCTGGTGGTGCGCGAGACGGACCTGGTGCGGGACCAGATGATCGTGGACGTGCGCTACCGCCGTCGCACGAGGACGGGCGCGGCCCCGCGGCCTGCTCACGTCGACCTCACGGAGCCCCGGGCACGGCAGACCCACAGCACCATCTCGGCACCGACGTCGGCATCCGTAGCCGTGCCCGCGGCCGCATCCGTACCGGTTCCGGCGGAGCGACGCTCGTCCACCGCCCCGATCGGAGGCTGAGATGGAGCTCTTGGACGCGCTGGCGCAGCTGCCGCCGGTCTCCCTGGCCGAGGTGCAGTCCTCCGCCGCCCTGCTGACCAGGCAGGATCGCAAGTACCTCGTGCCGGAGCGGACTGCTGCGGAGCTGGTGCTCGCCACGGCATCGGAGGCCCAGGTCCTGACGATTGCGGGACGCCTCGCCGGTGCCTACGAGTCGGTCTACTTCGACACCCCGCGGCTCGAGAGCTACTACGGGGCAGCGCACAGCCGACGACGCCGGTTCAAGGTGCGCACCCGCACCTACGTCGAGGACGGGCTGAGCTTCCTCGAGCTCAAGACGATGGGCGGCCGCGGGGAGACCGTCAAGGACCGGATCGTCCACCTCGGGGACGACCAGGAGCTCGGTGCACAGGACCGGGACTTCCTTGCGCGTCGCCTCGACGGCAGCCTGATCGACGGGCTGGCGCCGGTGCTGCGCACCTCCTACACCCGCGCCACCGTCCTCCAGGGGCGGGTCGACGCGGGCGCGGCCCGGCTGACCATCGATGCGGACCTCGTCTGCCGTCGCATCGGCGGACCGGGAACCACCGCGGTGCGCTCGACCATCGTCGAGACCAAGTCCGCCGGGCCGCCCACCCCGGTGGACCGGTGGCTGTGGGCCCACGGCATCCGCCCCCGGACGGTGAGCAAGTTCGGCGTCGGCCTGGCGTCCTGCGAAACGCGCCTTCCGGCCAACAAGTGGCACCGGACGCTGCAGCAGCACTTCGCGCACGGCCGTTCGGCCGCCTGAGAGCCCCTACTGCTCGAGCGACGCATCCCGGGTGATCGTCGTGCCGGCCAGCGCCTTGCTGACCGGACAGGTCTCTTTCGCGGCCTTGGCCACGCGGGCGAAGGTGTCGGCATCGATGCCGGCCACCTCACCGCGGACAGTGAGCTCGACCTGCGGGATCTGGAAGCCTCCGGCTGGATCGGGGGCCAGCCCGACCGTCGCGGTGACGTCCAGGGCGTCGGGGGCGTGCCCCTCCTCCCCCAGCAGCGCGGACAGCTGCATGGCGTAGCAGGACGTCAGCGCTGCGGCGATGAGTTCCTCGGGGCTGGTGACGCCCTCCGCGTCCTCCGCGCTGCGGCGCGGGAACGAGACGTCGAAGGTCGCCAGCTTCGAGCTGGACAGCTCCGTCTGGCCGCTGCCGTCCTCCAGGCTGCCGTTCCAGGCGGTACGTGCGGTACGTGTCGGCATGGTGCTCCTCCTCGTGGGCGGGTCAACTGCTTCGACGCTAGCGCCATGCGGCCCGGACGGCGACCGCAGCTCAGCCCACGGAGGTCTCGAGCGCGTCCTCCGTCAGCGCCAGAACGGTCCAGGACCGACCGTCCGCCGAGCCGAGCCGGTACGCCGGCAGCAGGAGCACACCGTCGGTGCGCGTGGGGGCCGTCAGAAGCGTCTCCGTGGCGGAGGTGATGGTGACCTCCTCCACGGGCCACGCAATCGGGTCGCCTGCCTGCGGGGTCGCCGGTGCCGTGGCCCGCGGGGTCCACGCCCGCTCCCAGTAGCTGTCCGGCCAGTGCTGGTCCTGGAAGCCGAACCGCGGGTCGTTCAGCCGAGCGACAGCCTCCGCCGGACTGATCGTCGGGTACTGCCCGAGGTCGACCCGCGGGGCGAGCGCCCCGTTGAGCGAGTACACCCCCTCCCCCGAGACCGACGCGGACCACTCGGTGCCCAGGTAGTCCACGGCGGACACGTCTCCCGACGTCGCCTGGACGTAGACGTCGGCCGACGGCGCCTGGGTCATGTCGCCCTGCTCCGTGTAGGCCTCGGCGGTGAAGATCAGAGCGGTGACGTCGACCCCCATCTCCCCGAGCATGCCGCGCACGCGCTCAATGGCGTCCTCCGGTGCCACGAGCACGTCGGAGAGCACGCACTCGGAGTAGTAGGCCGGCTCGCTTGCCGCACCCGACTCGCCCAACTCGTCGGCCTCGCCCGAATCGTCCGACTCCTCCTGGACCTGCAGCTGGTCCTCCAGCGCAGGCGCGGTCGCGGCGCTGGACGAGACCACGGTGTCGGTGCACACGTAGGGGGAGAGCGTGTCGTCGTAGTAGCTGAGATAGCCCAGCCCGTCAGCGGACAACGTGACCGTGGGCCCGGACCAGTCCCCGACCATCCAGGTGCCCTCCTCCTGGCGCGCCGGGCCGTCGAGCCCGAGCGCCCGGGCGGCCTGCTCCACCGTCTCCGCGGAGTACACCGCGGCCACGTCGAAGCCCCAGACCGTGCCCGCCCCAGGCTGGTCGGACAGTCCGCTGCCGGTGAAGATCGTCCGGTCGGTGTACATGCCCGAACCCTCACTCGCCATGGAGTCCGCGGCGCCGTCTCCCGAGCCGATCATGCCCTCCGCGCGAGCATCTGCCTGGCCCATCGCGTGGATCGGGGTCCCGGGGGTGTCGGACCCGGCGGCGACCAGGCCGGACGCGAACCCGCCGCCGCCGACGACGAGCACGCCCGCGGCCACGGCCGCGACCTGCAGGGCGCGACCGCGGCGCGCGGGGCGCAGCGTCCCGGCAGCCGCCAACGGGGTCGCACGCTCGGCGCGATCCTCGGAGCGGTCGTCGGGTACACGGGCTCCCAGCCGGCGCGCGTCGGCGAGATCCTCGACCTCGTAGGTCACGGCATCGGGCACGCCTCGGCCGTGCGACGGATACGCGGACCCGTCCGCAATCTTCGCCGCCACCGTCGCACGCAGCCGAGCGAGATCGGCCTCGGCACCGTGTGCCGGGTCGGCGGCGACCAGCGCCTCGAACGCGGGGTCCGGCACGCCGGCCGTGTCCTTGTCGTGGGTGGTCATGGTGTGCTCCTGAGGTCGATCGCCCGCATGCGAGCGGTGGTGTGGTGGGGCCCAGCGAACGGGCCGGTCGTCCACGTCCTGTGTCTTGTCCTATGTCCCGCGAGAGCCAGGTCTGACATGGTTCACACCACCGCCCGGTCGTCCCAGAGCCGGCGCAGCCGCGCCCTGGCCCGGGAGAGCGCCGCATCCGCGGCGCTGCGTGAGACTCCGAGGACCGCGCCGAGGTCCGCGCCCACCAGGCCTTCCCAGGCGTTCAGGACGAGGATCTGTCGATCCCGGGCGCTGAGCTGGTCGAGGACTCGCCGGACCTCCGCGCTGGCCACCGCGAGGTGCGCTGGGTCCGCGTGGTCGATCTCCTCGGGCATCCGCTCGACGAGCACCGGCCTGCCCTTGCGGTGATGGTTGGCCAGCAGGTAGCCGGCCGTGCGGTACAGCCACGGCAGCTCGGCGCCGTCGGGCACGTCGACACGCCGCCGCCAGGCGATTGTGAAGACCTCCGCCGTGAGGTCGTCGACCTCGGACGCGCCCGTGCGTCGCAGCATGTACCGGCGCACGGCGCTCGCATGTGTGCGAAAGACTTCCTCGAACCACGCCTGGTCGTGTGCCACCTCTGCCCCCGATCATCGGCCCTGCATCGTCGGCCGCGCCTTGTCGCGCCTGCGACGGTGCCAGCCGGTCCTGCGGCACGCCGCTGGCGCGGCGTGCCGCACAGGACGTCCTCCTGGTCTATGTGGCGAGCCGAGGCATTCTTGCACCCAGCGCCGGGCGGATACGACGAAAGCCCGGAACCTGATGGTCCCGGGCCTTCGTGGCCGAGCCGCCTAAGGGAATCGAACCCTTGACCTTTTCATTACGAGTGAAACGCTCTGCCGACTGAGCTAAGGCGGCTGGTGGACGTCCGGCGTGCCGGTCAAGCCCAGAGGAGTCTAGCCGTCACCGGCCCGTGCACCAAACCTTTGTCCGGGCGCGGTGCCAGGGGCCGTGCCGGTCAACGCCGAGGGGCGCGCGGCCCTAGCAGACCAGACCCTCCGCGGGCGGCGTGCCGTCGAGGAAGTAGGCGTCGACGGCGTCGGCGATGCAGGCGTTCGACCGCCCGTATGCCGTGTGCCCCTCGCCCTCCCAGGTCAGGAGCACCGCGGAGTCGAGTGTGTCCGCAAGCGACTGCGACCACTCGTACGGGGTCGCCGGGTCGTTCGTCGTGCCGATGACCACGATCGGGGCGGCGCCCGGGGCGGCCATGTCGTAGTCGACCGGAACCACCGGAGCTGGCCAGTGCTTGCACCCGAGCGCCCCGTAGGTGAAGGACTCGCCCAGCGTCGGGGCGACCTCGAGGATCTTCGCGGCCTCGCTCGCCATGTGCGCCGGATCCCAGTCCCCACGGCTGTCGAGGCACCCGATCGCACGGAAGGCCTCCCCGGAGTTGCTGGAGAACGTGCCGTCGGCGTTGCGGTCGTTGTACATGTCGGCGAGCAGCAGCAGGATCTGCCCGTCGTTGCTGTCGATGGCCTGGGTCAGCGCCATCGTCAGGTAGGGCCACGACTGGTCGTCGTAGAGAGCCACGGCGATGCCGTAGAACGCGAGGGTCTGGGTCACCCGGCGATCGGGGTCGCTCGAGACCGGCAGCGGGTTGTCGAAGGCACGCTGCACCAGCGCGTGGATCTGCGCCAGGCCCTCGTCGACGGTGCCCGTCAGCGGGCAGTCCGTCCCGCCCTGGCAGTCCTCGACGTAGGCCCGCAGCGCCCCCTCGAAGCCCTGGGCCTGTTCGAGGTTCGCGGAGTCCGAGTCGAGGGTGATGTCCACCCCTCCGTCGAGGACCATCCGGCCCACCCGGTCCGGGAACTGCCCCGCATACGCCGCACCCAGCTGCGTACCGTAGGAGTACCCGAGGTAGGTGAGCTGCTCGTCACCGACGAGGGCCCGGATCAGGTCCATGTCCTTCGCCGAGCTCTGTGTGTCGACGTTGCCGAGCAGACGCCCGGTGTTCTCCAGGCAGGCCTGCCCGTATGCGGCGGCGTCAGCCTCGATCTCGGCCAGTCCCGCGGGCGTCGACGTGTCGTAGTCCTTGGACAGCGCCACATCCTTCGCGGCGTCGTCGAGGCAGATCACGGCCTCGGAGGAACCGACCCCGCGCGGATCGAAGCCCACGACGTCGTAGCGCTCGGTGACCTCCGGGCTGATCAGGCTGACGGCATAGTCGACGAACTCGACTCCGGAGCCGCCCGGGCCGCCCGGGTTGATCAGAATCGATCCCTCCGCCTGTCCCGAGGCGGGCACACGCTTGAGCGCGAGCTGGATCTCCCCCGCGTCCGGCTCGTCCCAGTCCAACGGAGCGGAGATGTCGGCGCACTGCCCGGAGTCGCAGTCCTGCCAGTTGATCGTCTGGCTGTAGAAGGGCACAAGCACCTCGTCGAGCCCCTCGGGAACCAGCGGAGCGGTGGTGGGCGCAGGCGTCTCGGACGACGCCGAGGTCGCCGTCGGCGTCGGCTCGCCGCTGTCGCCGGTACACCCGGCAAGGGCGAGCGCGGCACACGCCGCGAGCGCCGGCACGGCGCGACGCCGACGCAGGGCGCCGGCGTCTCGTTCGGACAGTGGACGGGGGCGGATCGGGCGCAGCACGCCCTCACACTAGCCGGGATCGCCCGCTGACGGCGGTCGAGTCGCCGCCCCTCACCTCGTCGGTCGGCCGTAGTAGTCGACGTCGCGACCAGGGGTGTTGAACGCCTCCCCGGCAAGCATCGGCCGTCCGAGCGCGTCGACGCCCAGCCAGGGCATGCGGGGATTCTCGTACCCATGGGCAGCGCCGGTGCGAACACGGCGCCTGATCCGCTTCATCCTTCTCCTCCTCGAGAATGACATCCGGGCGACTCTGCCCGGGTATGTGCCTCCATCCTGCACCCCGCGCGGGGCCGGGGGAAGGGACTCAGGGCCCGATTCGGACGCGACCTGTCACCCCTGCGGGCGCAGCGTGCGTCACCCCTGCGGGCGTAGCGCGATCGCCATCGCCTCCATGGCGAGCAGAGGGGCAACGTTGGCGGCCAAGCGGGCTCGGGCGCGCCCGATCGCATCCATCCGGCGCAGCGTCTGCTCAGGCTCCGACTCGTCGGCGAGGCGCCGCACCTGGTCCGCGATCTCGGTGTTGACCAGGTCCACCTCGGCCCCGAGCTGGACCACGAGCACGTCGCGGTGGAGCGAGAGTAGATCGACCAGCGAGCGGTCCAGCACGTCGCGCTGGGCTCGGGTGGCCCGGCGCTTCTGGTCCTCCTCGAGCTGGCGGACCTGTGCGCGCAGCGCCGGCGGCAGGGTCTGACCGGGCTCGGCGCCAAGGGCACGCAGCAGCTCGGCCTTCTCACCCGCGTCACGCTCCTCAGCCGACGACGTCGCCTCGGCCTGGGCCACCTCCACCATCTCCGCGGCGGCCAGCACGGCGTCCCCGACCCCGCGGATGTGCTGGGCGATCTCGAGCAGACGCCGACGCCGTTCCCGCGCACCGGGGTCACGGGCCAGACGCCGGGCGAGCCCGATGTGGCTCTGCGCGGCGCGCGCAACCTCGCGCGCCGTGGCAGGGTCGATGCCGTCGCGGCGCGCCAGTAGCTGCGCCACCGCGTCGACCGGTGGCACGCGCAGCACCACCGGCCGGCAGCGGGACCTGATCGTGACGACCACGTCCCGCGGGCTCGGGGCGCACAGCAGCCACACGGTGCGTTCGGGGGGTTCCTCGATGGCCTTGAGCAGGACGTTCGACGTCCGCTCGACCATGCGGTCCGCGTCCTCGACGATGATGACGCGCCACCGGCCCCGCGCCGGGGATCGCTGCGCGAGCCCGATGAGCGAGCGCACCTCGTCGATGGCAATCGTCACCTTGTCGGTGGCGACGACCGCGACGTCAGGATGCGTGCCGGCCAGAACAGCGGCGACCTCCCGCTCGTCCGCCGCCTCGTCCGTCCCACCGCACTGCAGGGCGGCCGCGAAGGCGCGCGCGGCCGTGGAGCGCCCGGACCCCGGCGGACCCGTGATCAGCCAGGCGTGCGTCATGGCCGCCGGATCGGCCGCGGCCTCGCGCAGCACCGCCACCGCGCTCTCCTGCCCGACGACGTCGGCCCACACGTCCACGGTCAGGCTCGCCCGGCGGCGTCGGCGTCGGAACCGGCACGAACGCCGGCGTCGAGCTCGAGCCGACCGGCGACCGCTCGCCGGACGGCGTCGTGCACCTGCTCGGGAGTGCCCTGGGCGTCGACCACCACCCACCGTCCCGGCTCGGCTGCCGCCAGCGTCAGGTAGGCCTCGCGAGTCCGGCGGTGGAAGTCCGCCCCCGAGGACTCGAGGCGATCGAGGGCACCCTCGATCCGCGTCATCGCGACGTCCGGCTCAAGGTCGAGCAGCACGGTGACATGGGGCATCAGCCCGTCCACCGCCCACCGGGAGAGCCCCTCCACCTCGTCCGCCGGCAGCAGCCGGCCCCCGGCCTGATAGGCGACGGAGGAGTCGAGGTAGCGATCCGTCAGGACGATGGCACCCCGGTCGAGCGCCGGGCGGACCACGGTCGCCACATGGTGCGCACGGTCCGTCGCATAGAGCAGCGCCTCGACCCGGGGCGAGACGTCCGAACCGTGGAGCACCATGGTTCGCAGCTCACGACCCAGGTCGGTTCCGCCGGGCTCCCGGGTCAGCACCACCTCACGGCCGGTCGCCTCGGCAAGCCAGCGGCCGAGAAGGCGGGACTGCGTCGACTTGCCGCTGCCGTCGCCGCCCTCGAAGGAGATGAACCATCCGGAAGCCGTCACAACGGTTCACGATACCGGCAGCGTCCGACGCTCACTCGCCCGGGTAGACCAGGCGGATCTGGGAGCGGATCTCGTCGAGGGTGCGCATCACGTCGAGCGTCTGCGCCCAGGGCATGCGCTCGCTCTGGGTACGCCCCTCGCGCACGCACCGGGCGACCTCAGCGGCCTCGAACTGCAGGCCCGTGCGCCCCGGACGCTCGTAGGTCCAGATCGCACCGTCGTGCAACACGCAGCGTAGGGAGGTGGGCGCGTAGAACGTCCCGGCGATCTCGATCCGGCCGCGGGTTCCGGAGATGACCGCGGTGGTCGCCGTGCGTGACCACAGCGTGGTGGACAACGTCGCATGCGTCTGCTCGCCGTAGGCGAGGATCATGGAGACCTGTCCGTCGACACCGGTCGAGGTCAACGACCCGACGGCGCTGACGCGGTCGGGCACCCCCAGCAGGTCGTGGGTGAAGGACACGGGGTAGACGCCGAGGTCGAGCAGGGCGCCGCCGGCGAGGTTCGGGTCGAAGAGCCGGCTTGCGGGATCGAAGCAGAACCACTGGCCGTGATCGGCACTGACGTTGATGATCTCGCCGATGACCCCGGCCGCGATCAGCGAGCGCAGCGCGGCGACATGCGGCAGAAACCGGGTCCACATGGCCTCCATGGCGAAGGTTCCGGCCCGCTCGGCGGCGTCGAAGACCTGCTGCGCCTCGCGGGCGTTGCGCGTGAACGCCTTCTCGACGAGGACGTGCTTGCCTGCGGCAATGGCCAGCAGCGCATGGTCTCGGTGCTCCGAGTGCGGCGTGGCGACGTACACGACGTCTACCTGCGGGTCGTTCACCAGCTCCTCGTAGCCCACATGCGTGGTCGGGATCCCGTGCGCGGTCGCAAAGCGCTCCGCCCGAACCCGGTCGCGCGAGCCCACCGCCACCAGCTGCGAACGGGTACCTGCGGTCACGGCGTCCGCGAAGGACGCGGCGATCCCGCCGGCGCCGAGGATCCCCCACCGCACGGGCGGTGCGCTGCGCGGATCGGGAACCGTGGTGACGACGCTGTCGAGAGATGCGGTCATGGGGCATACCGTAACCGATCGGACATCGGCAGACGTGCCCGTGAGACGGCGTCGGGCACACACCTGTACCAGGTCCCCGGCCAGGGCGCCTGAGACAGGGCGTCTCAGGCCTTGGCGGCAGACTTCTTCGTGGCGGGCTTCTTCGCCGGCGCCTTCTTCGGCGCGGGCTTGCGTGCCGTGCGCTTGGCGGGACCCTTGGCGCGCTTCTCGGCGAGCAGCTCAATCGCCTGCTCCCGCGTGATCGACTCGACCGTCACGTCCTTGGGCATGGTGCGGTTCGTCTGCCCGTCGGTGACGTAGGCCCCGAACCGGCCGTCCTTGACGACGATCAGCTTGCCCGACGTCGGGTCCTCACCCAGCTCCTTGAGCGGAGGCGCCGACGTCGCCCCCCGCCCGCGCTTGGGCTGGGCATAGATGGCGAGCGCCTCGTCCAGGGAGATGGTGAACATCGACTCCTCGTCGGGCAGGCTCCGCGAGTCCGTGCCGCGCTTGAGATAGGGCCCGTACCGGCCGTTCTGCGCGGTGATCTCGGTGCCGCTCTCCGGGTCGGTCCCCACGACGCGTGGCAGCGAGAGCAGTCGCAGCGCGTCCTCGAGGGTGATGGTGGGCAGGGTCATCGACTTGAGCAACGACGCGGTGCGCGGCTTGGGAGCGGCAGCGAGCGCGCGCTTCTTGGCAGCGGCGCTGAGGCTTTCATCGATCTGGGGTGCGGGAAGCACCTCGGTCACGTACGGGCCGTAGCGTCCGTTGCGGGCGACGACCGGATGGCCGGAGACCGGATCCGTGCCGAGCTCAATGTCCCCGTCGGCCTGGTTCTCAAGCAGCTCCCGCGCCTTGGCGACGGTGAGCTCATCGGGTGCGACGTCGTCGGGGACGGACGCGCGCGGCGGGTTCTCCCCCTCCTTCACGGAGGCCCTCAGGTCCTCGACGTACGGACCGTAGCGGCCGACCCGCAGCTGGATGCCGTCACCGATGTCGACCGAGTTGATCTCCCGGGCGTCGATCTCGCCGAGGTTCTCCACGAGCTCGTGGAGCCCCTCGCCCTCGGCCCGGCCGCTGCCGTCCCCGAAGTAGAAGCGGTGCAACCACTCGGTGCGTTCCTTGCGGCCGGCGGCGATCTCGTCGAGGTCTGCCTCCATCTCCGCCGTGAAGTCGTAGTCCACCAGCCGGTCGAAGTGCTCCTCCAGAAGGCGCACCACGGCAAAGGCCAGCCAGCTGGGCACGAGCGCCTGCCCGCGGTTCAGCACGTAGCCGCGGTCCTGGATCGTGGAGATCGTGGAGGCGTACGTCGAGGGACGCCCGATGCCGCGCTCCTCGAGCGCCTTGACCAGGCTTGCCTCGGTGAACCGCGGCGGCGCGGAGGTCGTGTGCCCGCCCGCTTCGAGGTCGCGGACCTCGACGGCGTCCCCCTGAGCCATCTCCGGCAGCCGGACCTCGGCGTTCTTCGCCGCCGCCGTCCCGTCCTCGTACCTCTCGGAGTCCTTGCCCTCCTCGTACGCAGCCAGGAACCCGCGGAACGTGATCACGGTGCCCGAGGCCGCGAACACGGCGTCGACGTCCGACCCGTCGGCGCGCCGACCCGTCACGCCGAGGCGGACCGAGGCGGTCGATCCGCGCGCATCGGCCATCTGCGAGGCGACGGTGCGCTTCCAGATCAGCTCGTACAGCTTGAACTGGTCTCCCGACAGCTCACCGGCCACCTGGGCAGGGGTGCGGAAGGAGTCCCCGGCGGGGCGGATCGCCTCGTGCGCCT
>JBQGOU010000061.1:0-781 GCA_052086865.1 Cellulomonadaceae bacterium | reverse complement strand
TGCGCCTCCTGCGCGCCCTTGTTCTTCGCGGTGTACACCCGCGGGGATCCCGGGACGAAGTCCGCGCCGTACAGCTCGGCGGCCTGGCGCCGCGCGGCGTCGATCGCCTGGGTGGACAGCGCCGGGGAGTCGGTGCGCATGTACGTGATGTAGCCGTTCTCGTACAGCGTCTGCGCGGTGCGCATGGTCTGGCGCGAGCTCATCCGCAGCTTGCGGGAGGCCTCCTGCTGCAGCGTCGAGGTCGTGAACGGCGCCGCGGGACGACGCGTGTAGGGCTTGGTCTCCAGGCTGCGCACCTCGCCGGGGCGGGCGTCGATGGCGGAGACGAGCGCATGGGCGGCTGCCTCGTCCAGGTGCACGACGCCGGCGCTGCGCAGCTCGCCGGCATCGGTGAAGTCCCGTCCGGTCGCCACCCGCACGCCGTCGACCTGGGCGAGCCGGGCAGAGAACCACGGGGCATCGTCGGCCGCCGTCGTGAACTGCCCGGTGACGTCCCAGTAGCCGGCGGGCACGAAGGCCATGCGCTCGCGCTCGCGCTCCACGACGAGCCGGGTCGCCACGGACTGGACCCGTCCCGCGCTCAGGCCCTGGCGCACCTTGCGCCACAGCACCGGGGAGACCTCGTAGCCGTACAGGCGATCGAGGATGCGCCGGGTCTCTTGCGCGTCGACGAGACGGTCGTCGAGCTCACGGGTGTTCTCCAGCGCCCGGTTGATCGCCTCGCGGGTGATCTCGTGGAAGACCATGCGCTTGACCGGGACCTTGGGCTTGAGCGCCTCGA
>JBQGOU010000060.1:0-12948 GCA_052086865.1 Cellulomonadaceae bacterium | reverse complement strand
CGCATTCAGCGATCTCGACCCCGAGAACGCGAGCGCGTACGAGGCCAACGGCGAGGCGTACAAGGCCGAGCTGCAGACGGTGCAAGACGAGCTGGTCGACGCGCTGTCGGTCCTGCCCGAGAGCCAGCGGGCACTGGTTACCTGCGAGGGCGCGTTCTCCTACCTCGCCCGCGATGCCGGGCTGACGGAGAAGTACATCTGGGCGGTCAACGCCGAGCAGCAGGCCACCCCTCAGCAGATCACCTCCGCCATCGAGTTCATACGCGACAATGACGTGCCCGCGGTGTTCTGCGAGTCCACGGTCTCGGAGGCCCCGATGCTGCAGGTCGTCGAAGCCACCGACGCGATCTTCGGCGGCACCCTGTATGTGGACTCCCTCTCCGAAGCGGACGGCCCGGTCCCGACCTACCTGGAGCTGATCCGCCACGACGCCACGGTCATCATCGACGCGCTGACGGAAGAGAACTCGTGACGACAGCGATCTCGGTGCGCGATGTCACCGTGCACTACGGCGAGGTTCTCGCCCTTGATCACGCGACGCTCGATATCCAGGCAGGGCGAGTGTGTGGGCTCGTGGGGATGAACGGGTCGGGGAAGTCCACCCTGTTCAAGACCATCATGGGCTTGCTGCGCCCCGATTCTGGCACGGTGCGCGTGAGCGGCGAGAACCCGGCGAAAGCACGCAAGTCCGGGATCGTCGGCTACGTGCCACAGAGCGAGGACGTCGACTGGGCATTCCCCCTGTCGGTGCGCGATGTCGTCATGACCGGCCGCTACGGGCACATGGGCTTCACCCGCCACGCGAAGAAAGCCGATCACGAGGCCGTCGACCAGGCTCTGGAGAGGGTGGAGCTCACCGAGTACGCGAACCGGCAGATCGGACAGCTCTCAGGGGGCCAGAAGAAGCGCGCCTTCGTCGCCAGGGGCATCGCCCAGGGGGCGACGATCCTGCTGCTCGATGAGCCGTTCGCCGGCGTCGACAAACGCTCCGAGGCCACGATCACCCGACTGCTGCGCGATCTCGCCGACGACGGGGCCACGATCCTCGTCTCCACCCACGACCTCCACGCACTGCCCAACCTCGCCGACGAAACCATCCTCCTCATGCGGCGCGTGCTCATGCACGGCGACCCCGACGAGGTGCTCCAGCCCGACAACCTCGCCCTGGCCTTCGGCCTGGACGTCCTGAACCGAGGCGACAACGGATGAACCTGATCGATTTCTTTCTCGAACCCCTCAGCTACGACTTCATGGTGCGAGCCCTCGCGACCACCCTGATCGCCTCGATCGTGTGCGCGGTGCTCTCCTGCTGGCTCGTCCTGATCGGCTGGTCGCTCATGGGCGACGCCGTCTCCCACGCCGTCCTCCCCGGCGTGGTCCTCGCCTACATCGTCGGGGCTCCGTTCGCTCTCGGAGCGGTGATTTTCGGGTTCCTCGCCGTCGCCCTCATCGGTGCCGTCCGCGACACCAGCCGAGTGAAAGAAGACGCCGCGATCGGCATCGTGTTCACGACGCTGTTCGCGCTCGGGCTCGTGCTGATCTCGGTCACGCCGTCGCAGACCGACCTGAACCACATCATCTTCGGCAACCTGCTCGGTGTCTCCTGGGCAGACCTCACCCAGGTCATCATCCTCGGCGCGATCACCTTCGCGATCCTCGTCACCAAACGCCGCGACTTCACGCTCTACGCCTTCGATCCCACCCACGCCCACGCCATCGGCCTGAACCCGAAGATCCTCGGCGCAGCGCTCCTCGGCCTCCTTGCGCTTACCGCCGTCGTCGCCCTCCAAGCCGTGGGCGTCATCCTAGTCGTGGCGATGCTCATCATCCCGGGCGCTACCGCCTACCTGCTCACTGACCGGTTCGGGCGCATGCTCGTCATCGCCCCCGCGATCTCCGCAGCCTGCGCCGTCATCGGGTTGTACTTGAGTTACTACCTCGACACCGCCTCCGGCGGCATGGTCGTCCTCACCCAGGGAGCCGTGTTCACGCTCGTCTACCTCTTCAGCCCCCGGCACGGACTCATCGGAACCCGGATCATGACCACAAGCCGCAGACGCGCACTCGCTTCCGCACAGTAGGTGCACACCCCGTATGCGTGCCAAGAGCGACCAATCAGGGACCAGGGCACACTAGCTCGTCCCTGACCGAGAACAGTAACTCTCCGGTCATGATCACAAGCTTCGCCCGTGAGCTGCAGATCATGCCGAGAAGCGTGTCCGAACAGGTGACACGACGGATCGCCCGAAAACGCTAGTTCCCCTCGACCGGCGGCACCTTCGCTCCGATAATCAACTACAGATCCGCTGTCGCGCAGCACAACCGGACGCTGTCGAAGTTCGCAGGGCGGGACGACCTAGCACGTTGCTTTCTTGGCAGCCTAAGCGTATTCGCATGGCTCGCTCTACGATCGAACCAAGCAGGTAGCTACCGCATCAACCGTCTGCGAGAGAAACGTAGAGCGCATCGGTCGCCGAGCGGCCTAGTGCCACTGAGGTGTCTGCCCCCACAACCCGTGCGTCCAGCGCATCCGAGAACGGAGTGCCTTCGCCAATCTCCAGTGTCGCTCCGACCACGAAACCATGCTCCTCGAAGAACTGCAGGAGCGCCGGGTCCGAGTCCGAGATGCGCTCGACTACTACTCGGTTCCCTGCTCCCAACTCAGTCAGCTGTCGCGCATCCGGCATACGCACTATCCCGTCGGCTGATGGGATCGGGTCACCATGAGGATCACGGGTAGGGAATTCCAAGAACACGTCGATCCGGTCGATCATGAAATCTGACACCGCATGCTCGAGGTGCTCGGCCTCAGCATGCACCTGGTCCCACGAGTAGCCCAGGACGCTGACGAGGAACGACTCGATCAGCCGATGTCGTCTCACCATCGCCAGCGCGAAGGAACGCCCCGCCTCCGTCAGCTCCACCGAACCGTAGGGCGCGTGTTCCAGCAACCCCTGTGCAGAGAGTTTACGGACGGCATCCGAGACTGACGAGAGCTTCAACCCCGTCCGCTCCGCGATGAGCGTCGGTGTCACCGACACCGACGACCACTCCGTCAGCCCCCACACGGCCTTCAGATAGTTCTGCGTGCTCGCCGACAGCTCAGAGACGGACATGGACTTATAATAACCCCGAACTTACAACTACGACTCGACCACGTTCAAACGTTCGGCACGTGTGTCCAAGTTCAGCCACCGATGACCCCTGCCTCCGCGCCGCGCCCAATCCATCCCCACACCGCGCGACGAAGTCACCCCCGGACCCGGGGCGATTCCGCATCGAGTTGGAACCAGTGGCATCCGTATCTACGAGAAGATGCGGAAGCAGCGATCACGATCACACAGGGAATGGGACGCCGAAGAAGAAGGGCCATCGTGGATGTTCCCCGATTTCCCGGCGGCAATGCGGTCCTTGCTCACAGATCTGTATGAGGACGAGGTCGAGGATAACGACCTCCGAGCCAGCGCCAAGCTTCTGCTGGCTCCTCACCAGGTCGAGGCTGGACTGCGTCCCGAGGAACGAGAGACCCGTCTCCCCGTGGTCGAGGCGAGAGTCAGTTGTATGGCGAACTCGACCAGACGCAGACACACGCCAGGCACGGACATCGCGACGGTACTTCTGATGAATTGCCGTGCACTCATCGGACCCTGGCTGGCATCGCTGTATTACGTGCTCCGGGTCGGGGTGTTCGACAACACACTGGCGAACTGGCTCGGGCATGTCGGGGAGATCACCGACATCAGCATCGACCCGCTCCCCCACGGCGTCCCACGCGGGAAGAGGACACCACGCGGCGGGATCAAGCGCTTGACGTACGGCACGACCTGAGCGCCGGCAGCCGGGTTCCGGCGGGGCGAAACAGCACACCAGATGCTCCGGGCGTACGAGCGGGTGTCAAACTGCCTGAGGCTTGCTCGGGTCAGGCGGTCTCGATGGGCGGGCCCTCCGCAGTGTCGTAACCGAGTAGCTGGTGGATCATCCGCTCTCGCAGTGATTGGTGAAGGTTGCGCTTCGCTCTGTTCCCAGTCCGGGATCTCGCGTGCGTGGTAGCAGGAGCAGTCGATTGCTTTGAAGGATCTGCGTCGAGCCACGGGACACGGCCACGCCGCGGAGTAACGTGGGCCGGCAGGGCCGGTGAGGGCCGCGGTGGAAAAGTACCGTGCACCTGGGGATCAGTGATGACGGTATCGGCGAGGAACTCGGGGCGTCCGTCAATGCGGTATCGATGTGGGGGATGTGTACCTCTGGCCTTTTCATAGGGGTTCGCGGCGCGGGAGGACGATTGGCGCCCCCGTTCCGGGGTCTTCGAGGATGAGCACCGGTGTTCCGTAGACGGTTTCGACGCGTTCAGCGGTGAGCACTGCTCGGGGGGTGCCGCGGGCTACGAGGCGCCCGCCGTGCAGCACAGCGATCTCGTCTGCGTAGGCCGCGGCAAGGGAGAGGTCGTGCAGCACCACGACAACGGCACGCCCGCGGGAGGCGAGGTCGCGAGCGATGCGCAGTACGTGTTCCTGGTGTTGAAGGTCGAGCGCGGCGGTCGGTTCGTCGAGGAGCACGATGGTCGTTTGTTGTGCGAGCACACGTGCGAGCGATACGCGCGCTTTCTCCCCGCCGGAGAGTGTCGGGAACATCCGGTGGGCCAGATGGGCGGTGTCCGTGAGAGCGATCGCGTCGGCGATGGCGTGCTCGTCCTCGTCCGCGTGTCCGGTACCGGCCCATGGTGCCCGCCCCATCTCGACCACTTGCCGTGCGGTGAAGGAAAACGCCACCTGGTTCGCCTGCAGCAGTACTGCGCGCGTGCGCGCGAGCTCCGTCTGCGACCACAGCGTCAGCGGCCGCTCGCCCACCAGCACTGTCCCGGATGACGGGGTGATGTCTCCGGCGAACAGGCCGAGGAGGGTGGACTTCCCTGCACCGTTCGGGCCAACCAGTGCAAGCACCTCGCCGTAGCGCACCTCGAGGTCGACGCGCTCGACGATGCGAGTACCGCCCGCCCGATACGTCACCTGTTCGGCCCTCAGCGCGCTCCGCGAGCCTGGCCGCGGCGTGCCGCTCATGCCCATCCTCCGGCTTTGCGCCGGTTGCGGCGGATGAGCCAGTAGAAGAAGGGGCCTCCGACTATGGAGGTGAGCATGCCGATCGGCAGGTCGGACGCCGCGACGAGTGTGCGGGCCAGCAGGTCGGCGTAGACGAGCAGTGTAGCCCCGCCCAGCACCGAGACCAGCAACAGCCTGCGATGGGCGGGGCCGAGGATCATACGCACCAGGTGCGGGACGACCAGGCCGACGAAGGCGATGATGCCGACAAAGGCGACGCCGACGCCGGTCAAAAGCGCGACCAGCACGACCGAGAGGATGCGCAGACGTTCCACCTTGACGCCCAGGTGCGCGGCGGTGCGGTCGCCGAGGGCGAGTAGGTCGTACTGCGGGGCGAGCCGGATCGCGATCGCCGCGGCGGCCAGACCGACGATGGCGACGACGAGCACCTCGTTCCAGCGCGAGCCGTTGATGGAGCCCAGTTGCCAGAACATGATCTGTTCCCGGCTCTGGGTGTCGCCCAGGAACATGATGAGGGCGAGGCCCGCTCCGGCGAACGCGTTGATGGCGATGCCGGTGAGCAGCAAGGTGACCATCTCGGTTCTGCCCTGGGCGCGGGCGGTGCCGTACACGATCAGCGTGGCGGCGAGCCCGCCGAGGAAGGCGAAGGCGGCGACCGTCCAGCTTCCGAATGCCGACAGGCCGAAGGTGATCGCGGCGGACGCACCGAGCGCGGCGCCGGAAGAGACCCCGACGACGCCCGGCTCGGCCAGGGGATTGCCGAAGATTGCTTGCATCACGCCCCCCGCGACCGCGAGGGTCGCGCCTACGAGTAGCGACATGACGACACGAGGGAAACGGATCTGCCACAGCGTCTGCTCGATCAGCCGGTCAGCCGGAGCCGCGGGGTTGTCGATCCCGACGGCGCGCATGATCGAGCCGACGATCTCCGCTGGGCCGATGGGGAGCTGTCCGAGGCTTGCGGACAAGACGGTCCCGACGACGAGCAGCACGACGGTCACCGCGATCACGACCGTGCCCCGCCCGTAGCGAGCGCTGGACGGTTGGGCCTTGAGTGTCGCGGCTTCGGTGCGCGTCATCGATCCTCGTCGCCGGCGGATTCTTGTGGGGCGTACACGGCGCGGGCGAGGGCGTCGATGACCTCGGCGGAGCGCGGCCCGAAGGAGAGGATGGTGCCGTCGTCCATGTCGACGATGCGCCGGTGCTCACCTGCGGCGGTGAGCGCGATCGCGGGTTTTTCCTCGAGCAGGCCGTCGACGCCGCCGACGGATTGGATGCCGCCGGTCATGGTGAGGATCAGGTCGGGGTCGGCGGCTACGAGGGCCTCGTCGGTCATCGGCCTCATGCCTTCCCAGCCGAGTTCGCCCGCGACGTCCACACCGCCGAGCGCGTCGATCAGCTCGTCCGCCCCGGATTCGGAGCCGAACATGTAGTAGACGCCGGCGTTGCCGCGCAGGTAGAGGAAGAGAATGCGCACGCGATCCTCGTCCTGTGCGGGAGCCAGTTCTGCGACCTGGTCGATCGTGCTATCGACCTGTTGGCGGATGCGGTCGGCGAGCAGCTCGCCCGCCTCTGCGGCCCCGTAGACCCCGGCGACTTGTCGCGCTAGTTCCTCGGCTCCGTGGAATGACGCGTCGTTGTTCACGAACACGACGGTGATGCCCACGTCGCGCAGTTGCTCGATGACGTCGCGCGGTCCAACGGTGCCGTCGGTGAGCACGACGTCCGGTGCCAGCGCGATGATCGTTTCCGCGTTGACCGTGTGTCCTGCCGAGGTGACCGTCTCGATGTCTTCGGTTCCCGGGAAGGTGGTGGACTGGTCTTTTCCGACGAGCGTGTCGCCGAACCCCAGTGCCCAGATGCTGGCTGCGATCGAACCGGCGAGGTCGATGGCGACGACTCGGCTCGTGTCGGTGATCTGGACCTGCTCCTCGGTGCCGTCCTGACGGTAGGAGGTGACGGTGACGGGGAGGGTTTGGTCCGGGTCGTGTGTCAACGGGTCGATCTCGTCGTCGGTGAGCGTTGCGGTCGAGGGTCCCTCGTAGTCGCGGGGGTCGTCGAGGGCGTCGAGCTCGCTCAGGGCGGGGCGCTGTTCCTGGTCCGCCGGGTCGGTGCCGTGTCCGTTGTCGGTGCACCCGGTCAGGAGCAGCGTCGTGGCGGCGAGTCCCGCGATGAGGGCGGAGAAGCGCGGGGCCGTTCCGGCGGTCACGGAGTCTCTCCCGGCTGGTCGTCGCCGTTCCCATCGCGCGACGCGGCGCCGGGTGCGGTGGGTCGGCGTCCTCCGATCAGCAGGCCGACGGTGAGACCGATGATGAGCAGCGCTGCCCCGCCCACACCGATCGGCACCCACGGAACGTCGCCCGGTGCGGCGGCGAGTGGTGGTTCCTGTGTCTGATCCGCGTCCGGTTGCGCATCCGCCTGCGCGTCGTCGTCCGGCGGCGCCACGGCGTTGCAGTCGCCGAGGTCGAGCGTGAGCGTCAGGGGGTCGAGCTCTGCCCCTGCCTCGTAGAAGCCGGCGAAGGCGGTCGCGCCGGAGTTCGTCAGCGTGGTCGGCGCTTCGTCGATGACCAGTTCCCCGCCGGTCGGCGTGAGATTCGGGTCGACGGCGATGTCGCCGACCCATTCCTGCTCGGTGTTGACGGCGACCTCCCCCTCCATGTCGTTGCTCCGCGCGTCGAGCAGCAGCGCGGCCTCGCCCTGCCCGTCGAACTCGATCGTCGGGTTGGCGAGCGTGAGGTCGAGCACCCCGTCATGTCCGGTGAAGTGCAGCGTGCCGGTGAACGACACGGCGCCGGTGCCCGTCTCGGGGTCGACGCTCCCGGTCGCGCCGCTCCAGCGGAACTGCGGTGTGTCGTATTCGGCGCCATCGGACGTCTCCCATGATCCGTTCGCGATCGTCCCGCTGATGTAGGCGCGGAAGCTCTCCTTGACACCCCAGGAGAGGGTGCCGCCGCTGATCTCGCAGCCGTTCGCCGTATCGGCGGCCGCGGCAGCGGCTGCGGCGGGCGGGGTGAGCACCGCAGCCATCGCCACGGCGGCAGCCACCGCGCCAGCGCGCATGAGGAAACGAGGATTCACAGGTCCTTCTCTCTATCTGACGTTCGATGGGCGTGGCGCTACGCAGGAGCGACGACGGCCGTGAGTGCGCGGCGTTGACGGATCGCGAGGAGCGATGTGCATCCGGCGATCGCGACGAGGCTCGCGGCGATCGTCCACCACTCCCACAGCGCCATGCCGCCAGTGGGCACGGGTTGCGCGGGACCGGTTGCCGCTGCTTCCCCTCCCCCGCTGGGTACGACTGCCGCGGTGCCGGCGGAGGCGGAAGTTTCCCGTTCGAGGATCTCGATCTCGGCGCCCGCGTCGATGCTGCCTTGCAGCGTGATGACGTGGTCGCCCGTGACGTCATCGGGGAGTGTGCCTGACCAGGTCACGAGGCCGTCAGCATCTGCGGCGGCGTCCTCGTCGAGCACGATGGGTCCGGTGTCATCACCGGTGCCGTACAGCACGACGAGCACGCCGGGGTCGTCCGCGTCGAACCCGGATGCCTGCAACTGGATGCGGCCGCCGGCGCGGATCTGGTCGGCGGGCGTGAGGACCTCGAGCCCCGCCGTTGTCGGTACGCTCTCAGCGGCCGTGTACGTCGTGTCCTCGTCGCCGGCCGAGGTCGAGCCGAACGAGTCCGAGCTCGCCGTGCCGACCGTGAACGTCAGGTCGTCGAAACCGACACTGTTGGAGCTGCCGCCGCCCGGGCCGCCGGTGAGCGACCCTTCGACGCCGACCCCTGACCAGGTCATCGCACCGTTCTCGCCCTCGGTCTTCGTCGCGGAGGACAGGTCGAGCGGGTACGAGGACGCACCGAAGTTCGCGGTGTTCCCCGTGTGCAGCGTGGCCGACGTCGGATCGTGCACGGTGATCGAGGGGTTCGACACGGCGAACATCGTCATCCCGTAGCCCTGGAAGCTCACTACCCCCGAGTAGCGGACCGTTCCGGTCTGGCTCTCGGCATCCCAATCGCTCCCGGTGGCCTGGGGGAAGAGGTAGCCGTTGCCGACGCCGCTGGTCGAGATTGATCCCTTGGCGCAGTGACTGTAGCCGAAGCGTTCCATACCCTCACAGGTGGTGTAGGCGACGAAGGCGCTAGACACGCCCCATCGCAACGAGCCGGCCCCCGCCGAGTCCTGCGCCGCAGCAGGCGCCGGAGTATTGTCAGGCGGGTTCGGGTTCTCGTTGCCATGGTCTTCCGGGGTCGTCGGGGGTTCGGTGACGCCGACATCGCTGGCCTGCCCGATCGTGAACGTGACCCGATCGAGTTCCTCTCCGGGGCTGTAGAACTCGTGCCCCTGGTAGGAGAAGAACTGTGCGCCAGCGCGTGTCAGTGTCGCGGGCGCGCCGCTGAAGCGCACCGCGTCACCGGTGAGGCCCTGTCGCGTGGCCTGTGACAGGTCGATGGTCGCGAAAACGATAGTGGTGCCGTTGTAGTTGATCCTCAAGTCCGCGCTCGTCGTGCTTGTGACCTGGATCGACGGGTTCGCGATCGTGTGGTTCAGTGCACCGCTGTGGCCGTAGAAGGTCACCTGGCCCGCGTACTGGACCGTGCCCGTCTGCCCGTTCCACGTGCTGCCGGAGGTGGCCTGCGGGAAAGTGAACACGCCGTTCCCCGTAGCCTGCTTCGCTCCCTCCGCCACCGTGATCCGTCCGCCTGCGATGTCTCCGGTGACGTAGCTGCGGAAGTTGCTCTTCACACCCCACTGCAAGCTGCCCTCCGCCGACCGTTCGCTGATCGTGACCGACACCCTGTTGGAGACCGACTCCGCGTAGCCGTCGGGGTCCGGAACGAAACGGGCAGTGATGCTGTGATCGCCAACTGGCAGGTTCTTCGTCGTCAGCCCCGCGGTGCCGTTGGTCGTCTGAACCGCGCTGCCAAGCCGCTCGGTTCCATTCCAGAACGTGACGGTGCCGCCGACGTCAGGCGCGATCCTGGCCGTCAACTCGATCTCCTGGTCGACATATGCCGAGGACGAGCTGGCGGTGAGGGTGACGGTGGCCCGTTCCGGCGCACCGCCGGGGAAGAGCGCGTTCCAGTTGACAGCGATATCAGCACGGGCGTATAAGTTCGCCTCCGCCGGGAACGATCGTGTCGGCCACGAGATCACCTCGTAGTCTTTTGAAGCATCCAGGTTCTCGGCGGGAATCGGCAGGACATCGCTGATCCTGCCGTCGTCGTCGATGCTCGCCGAGATCGCCGCCTGCGTGTCCTCCACCGCAGCCAGATCCGAGTCCTTCTCGATCACCGTGAAGTATGCGTGCGGGCCGGCCTGTCCCGGTAGCGGCTGCACGTCACCGTAGCCCGCGCCCTCGATCGCGATATCGATACGCTCACCAGGGACCTCGGTCACTGCGGTGGTGAACTCGGGAGACGTCGGCTCCTCACCGGGTTGGTCCGCACCCGGGTCATTCTCGTCAGAGTCTTCTTCCCCCGGACCTTCCTCACCGGGATCTTCCTCACCGGGCTCTTCCTCACCGGGCTCTTCCTCGCCGGGCTCTTCCTCGCCAGGGAAGAGTGCGGCCCAGTCGATCGTGATGTCCGTGCGGGCGTACAGATTCTCCGCGGTCGGGAACGAACGTGACGGCCACGAGATCACCTCATACGAAGTGCCCTCAACCAGCTCGCCGGCGGGAACCGACAGCACGTCACTGAGCGTTCCGTCGGCCTCGACCTCCGCGGAAATCGCGGTGTCAGCCTGACCGACCTCCGACAGATCCGAGTCCTTCTCGATCAGAGTGAAGTACGCGTGCGGCTCAGTCTGCCCCGGCAGCGCCTGCACATCATCGTAACCCTCACCTTCGATCGCGATATCGATCCGCTCGTTCGCAACCTCCGTCACGTCCACCGTGAAAGTCGGCTGCGTCACCGCATTCGCCGCAGCGGGCACCAGAAGCGCGCCCCCCAATGCCAGCGCAGTAGCAGTCAGCAGGCTGACAGCCCTGCGCAGGGGTGTGGATCGGACCACAGTGCATCACTTCCTTGGTTGTTCACAGCCGGTCGTCGTTGTTGCGTTCGTCGTGGATCCGCACATCGGCTGCGGACCGTCGTATCCGTTGCCGCACGACACGGTCCCTCCTCCGGCGGCTGGCTCGCCGCCGGAGGAGGGATTGGCTCACGCCGCTGCAGCCGATGCGGTGATCAGCGCACGCTGCGCGCGCTCGCGCGACGGCTGGCCACCAGGACGGCGGCGCCCAGCAGCAGTGTCAGCACTCCCGCGATCCCCACAAGGCCGTACGGGAGAGCATCCGCGCCGGTCGCGGCGAGGGTGCCGTCGTCCCCGCCTTCATTCGCCGTCCCGCCAGCGGCGGCCTCGTCACCGGAACCACGGTCCTCGCCGGAGCCAGTGTCGGTTGCGCCGTCGTCCGAATCACCGTCGTCCGGGATCCGGTCTCCCATTGCGAGCACCTCGAACGCGGCGCTGTACGAATCTGCGCCGTCCACCGCAACGAAGGTGACGGTGTGCTCGCCTGGTTCGAAGTCCTCGGGAATGGTCCACGTCGTTGAAGCGACGCCGTCCGCATCCGTAACCACGTTCGGCAGCGTGACGGGATCAGACTCGACGGTCACGGTGAACTCCGCTCCCACCTCGACCGGGCTAACGGTGAACCCGATGTCGTCGCCCTGCGTCACCGACGTGACGGCATTGCCGTTGGCGTCAGTAATCGTGAGCGTGCCAGAGCCGGGCTCTTCCTCGCCGGGAGTGTCCTCACCGGGCTCCTCCTCACCCGGAGCTTCCTCACCGGGCTCTTCCTCACCGGGCTCTTCCTCGCCCGGTTCCTCCTCGCCAGGCTCTTCCTCGCCCGGGGTCTCCTCGTCGGGGAAGAGTGCGACCCAGTCGATCGTGATGTCGGTGCGTGCGTACAGGTTCTCTTCGGTCGGGTTGGAGCGTGAGGGCCATGAGATCACTTCATACGAGGTGCCCTCGACCAGTTCGTCTGCGGGAACCGACAGCACGTCGCTGAGTGTTCCGTCGGCCTCGATCGAGGCCGAGATCGCGGTGTCTGTCTGGCTCACGTCCGACAGGTCGGAGTCCTTTTCGATCAGCGTGAAGTACGCGTGCGGCTCGGTCTGACCCGGCAGCGCCTGCACGTCGTCGTAGCCCGAGCCCTCGATCGCGATGTCGATGCCCTCGTCCGCGTTCTCCGTCACGTCAGCCGTGAAATTCGGCTGTGCCGGCTCCGGCTGGGCCTCGGCGAATGCGAGCGTCGCTTTCGCGTCCTGTCCTCGGTCTGTCGAGGCGGTGTGGTTCGCGGCGGTATAGATCGAGGTGGCGCCCTCGTTCAGCTGCTGCACATCGAACTCGAACTTGAACGCGCCGTCCTCGTCGAACTTGACGCGGCCGTCCGTGATGTCATCGGAGGGGTAGATGACGGTGGCGCCGTCGCGGCATCCGAGTGCGAGCGCCCAGAGGTCGGCCGGAAGGTCGACGTCCTCGCAGATGAAGACGTAGATGCCCTGTGCCGGGTTGTAGCCCGTGCCCGTCACTGTGACGGTGTCGCCCTCAGGGTCCAGGTCGCTCGCCGGGTCAACAGACAAGCTGGGTTCGAAGACTGGCTCCTCGACGGGGAACAGCACGGCCCAGTCGATCGTGATATCAGCACGTGCGTAGAGGGTCTCAGCGGTCGGGAACGAGCGTGACGGCCACGAGATCACCTCATACGAGGTGCCCTCGACCAGCTCATCCGCGGGCACCGACAGCACATCGCTGACCGTGCCATCGGGTGCGACGGTCGCGGAGATCGCGGTGTCCGCCTGACCGACCTCAGACAGATCCGAGTCCTTCTCGATCAGCGTGAAATACGCGTGCGGCTCGCTCTGACCCGGCAGCGCCTGAACGTCACCGTA
>JBQGOU010000059.1:0-13026 GCA_052086865.1 Cellulomonadaceae bacterium | reverse complement strand
CAGGTCCAGCACGTGCACGTAGTCGCGCACGCAGGTGCCATCCGGCGTGGGGTAGTCCTCGCCGAAGATGGCGGGGCGCTGCCCGCGCTCCACCCGGTCCAGGACCATGGGGATGAGGTTGAGGATCGCCGGGTCGCCCAGGTCGTCCCAGCCGGCGCCCGCGACGTTGAAGTACCGCAGGCCCACGAAGCGCAGACCCCAGGCGCGTGCGGCGTCGCGGCCCATCCACTCGCCGATCAGCTTGGTCTCGCCATAGGGGTTGATGGGCTCGGCGCGCAGCGACTCGGTGACCACATCGACCGTTGGCACGCCGTACGTCGCGGCGGATGAGGAGAACACCAGCGTGTCCACCGCGGCGGCCTCCATCGCCGCGAGGACGTTCGCGAGGCCACCGATGTTCTGCTGGTAGTAGTACGTCGGCCGCTGGACCGACTCCCCGACCTGCTTGCGCGCGGCGAAGTGGATCACCGCCGAGACCTGGTGCTTTCGCATCGTGGTCTCCAGCACCTCCTGCGCCCCGGGTCCCGCCACATCGAGCTCCACGAGCTCGGCGTTCCCGATCCGACCGGGGGAGCCGGTCGAGAGGTCGTCGACGACGACGACCTGCTGATCGCGCTCCTGCAGGAGACGGACGACATGTGCTCCGATGTAGCCGGCTCCGCCGGTGACCAGGATCGTCATGCCCGCATCGTATCGGCTCAGGTGGGCCGCCGGGTCAGCCCCACCCGAGCTCGTGCAACCGGTCGTCGTCGATGCCGAAGTGGTGCGCGATCTCGTGCACCACGGTGATCAGCACCTCCTCGACCACATCGTCCTGCGTGTCGCAGATCCCCAGGATCGGGTTGCGGAAGATGGTGATGCGGTCCGGCAGCGAGCCGGCCGCCCACATCAGGTCGCGTTCGGTGAGCGGCACCCCGTCGTACACACCCAGCAGCGTCGGTTCGCCTGCGGGGGAGTCGTCCTCCACGAGGATCACGACGTTGTCCATCAGCGCGGCCAGCTCCTCGGGGATCTGGTCCAGGGCATCGCCGACCAGGCCCTCGAACTCGTCGCGCTCCATCTCGATCACCTCCCCATTGTGCCGCCGCACGGCGCCCCGGAAGTCTCCGCCCGCGCCTCGTTCCGCAAGCCGGGTCAGCCGCAGCGGACGTGTTTTGCCGTTTGCCCCCTGCTCGGTCTATGCTTTCCGAGGTCTTCGACGGCAGTTCGACGTCAGGGCGTCCTCGAACCAGGCCCCCATCGTCTAGCGGCCTAGGACACCGCCCTTTCACGGCGGTAGCACGGGTTCGAATCCCGTTGGGGGTACGAACGCCGGTGTGGAAGCACGTAGGATGAGCACCGCAAGCGTGATCAGCAGTACGAGCAGCACAGCAGCAGGTCTTGTTTCTCACAAGGCCCCGTAGCGCAGTTGGTTAGCGCGCCGCCCTGTCACGGCGGAGGTCGCGGGTTCAAGTCCCGTCAGGGTCGCAGATAAAGTTACCCTTCATGATTGGAGGGTTTCTTTATCTCGGATGGCATGTTGTCTGTGGTGTATGGACAGTGGTGTTGTCCTGGCTCTGTAGCTCAGTTGGTAGAGCGTTCGACTGAAAATCGAAAGGTCACCGGATCGACGCCGGTCGGAGCCACCGTCACAGAACCCCCGGCCGCGGCCGGGGGTTCTGTCGTTGCTGCCGAGCTCGGGCACGATCCAAGCGTGCGCATGTCGGACAAAGGGGACGGCGCGGCGCAGCAACCTCCCGTCTCGGATTGCCTCCGGAGGAGCAAGGCGGTTGAGTTGACCCTGTGCACGCACAGCCGCGCACGAGAGAGGACGTCATGATGATCATCCCCGCGCCACCGTCCGGCACGGACACCCCGCCGCCGAACGCCCCCGAGCCCAGCATCGGCGAGCTCTTCGGGCGCATCACCGAGCAGACGTCCCGACTCGTGCGGGCGGAGATCGAGCTTGCCAAGAAGGAGCTGGTCGGCAAGGCCACCAAGCTCGGCGTGGGCATCGGCCTCGTCGCCGTGGGCGGAGTCCTCGCGCTCTACGGTCTCGGCGTCCTCATCCACGCAGCGGTGCTGGGACTCTCGACCGTCCTCGCCCCGTGGTTGGCCGCGCTGATCGTCGGCCTGGCGATCTTCCTCGTGGTCGGCGTACTGGTCCTCGTCGGTGTCAAGCAGCTCAAGGCAGGTTCCCCGCCCACGCCGGAGGCCGCGCTGGAGAGCATCAAGAAGGACGTCGACACCGTCAAGAAGGGACTGTCGTCATGAGCGGGCAGCCGAATCCCGAGAAGCCGGAGCGCTCGGTCGCGGAGATCCAGGTGGAGATCGCAGCGACCCGCGCGGAGCTGGCCGACTCGATCGACACGCTCACGGCCCGACTCGACCCACGGTACGTCGCCACCCAGGCAGGTCAGTCCGCCCGGCAGGCCGCACAGGACGCCGCCGGCGTCCTCACGGGCAAGGGCCTGCCTGAGGACTCTCCCCGGCGCGCGCGCAACGTCAAGGTGCTGCTCGGCGTCGCCGGGGCCGCCGCAGCACTCGTCGCGCTAGCGATTGTGCGGCGCGCCCGGCGCTGATCGCGGCGGCCCACCCGGCGCGCGGCGTGGCCTATCGCTGCGCCGCCGCACGAACATCCCCGCACGCAGTACGCGCGCGTGCCGTCCCCGCGTACGGTGACGTACTGCGGCGAGGTCAGCCGACCTCGTGCGAGGCCTCGGCGGAGCTGTCTCCGAGCAACGCGAGAATCTCGGACTCCCGGTAGCGACGGTGTCCCCCGAGGGTGCGGATCGCCGAGATCTTCCCGGCCTTCGCCCAACGGGTCACAGTCTTCGGGTCCACCCGGAACATCCCCGCGACCTCGGCCGGGGTCAGTAGGGTCTCGGGCTCCACGCCTTGCTGGTGCATCGCTACTCCTCGCGTCACCGGCAGTACGCGTCTGACCGCACCGCCATTACCCCAACATGATGGCATGTGCAACCTGAACGCCGAACCTCCAGACCGGGTGAAATCGTCTCCAATCACCCGATCTGTACCGCTGGAACGCCTCGGCACACCCAGCGGGACCTGCCCGCCCGCTCTGCGTGGCCCTGACAAGGCTGAGTGGTCGGAATAGCGCACGACCATGTACGGTTGGGACACGAGTAGAACCAGACAACATGCTGGGACCGCCCGTGCCGCGGCCGTGCCGTGCGCCGCGCCAGTCCCGCCTCGATGTAAAGGGGGTCGAGCCATGGGCCGCGGCCGTCAAAAGGCGAAGCAGACCAAAGTCGCACGCGAGCTGAAGTACTACACGCCGCACACCGACATCAAGGCGCTCGAACAGGAACTGGCCGGCAACCGCACCGACGTTGCCGTGGACAGTCGACGTGGGGACGGCGACGAGTTCGACGACGACCCGTACACGCGCTGGAACGACGAGCGCTGAGCACAGGACGCACAGCGCACGGGATGCACTGAGCACCGCGGGCTCGCGGTAGGCACGCACCCCTAGCGGTAGGTTCCGGTCAGCCGGACTGCCCCCGCCTGCACCCCCTTGGTGCCCGTCACCAGGGTCTCGTCGTCCAGGGCGTCCCCGAGCGTCGCGACCTCACCGATGACCCAGGCAGGCACGCCGCGCGCGGCGCACCGGGCCACAGCGGCGTCGACACCGTCCGCGCCGACGACGGCGACCATGCCGACGCCCAGGTTGAGCGTGTTCTCCCAGTCCCGGGTCGGCACGTTGCCCAGGTCGCGGACGGTGCGGAACACCGCGGGGACCTGCCACGAGCCGCGATCGACGGTGGCCACCGTACCGGCTGGCAGGACGCGCGCAAGGTTCGCGGCCAGCCCGCCGCCGGTGACGTGTGTGAAGGCGTGCACCTGGGCCTGGGGGTCCGTGGCCAACGCCAGACAGTCCTGGGCGTAGACCCGCGTCGGCTCGAGCAGCTCCTCACCGAGGCTCCGGCCGAAGTCCTCGACGTGCCGGTCCAAGGACCATCCGGCCCCGCTCACCACGGCACGCACAAGCGAGTAGCCGTTCGAGTGCAGGCCCGAGGACGCCATCGCGACGAGCACATCGCCCGCCTGGACCCGGTCGGGGCCCAGCACGGCATCGGCCTCGACGACTCCGGTCGCGGCTCCCGCGACGTCGTACTCGTCCGGAGCCAGCAACCCGGGGTGCTCAGCCGTCTCACCGCCCACCAGTGCGGTGCCCGCCACGGAGCAGGCCGCGGCGATTCCTCGCACGATGTCCGCCACACGCTCCGGCACGACCTTCCCGGTGGCGATGTAGTCGGTCATGAACAGCGGTGTCGCACCGACCACGACGATGTCGTCGACAACCATGCCCACCAGGTCGAAACCGATCGTGTCGTGGCGGTCGAGCGCCTGGGCGATCGCCACCTTGGTGCCGACGCCGTCGGTGGAGGTCGCCAGCAGCGGCCGTCGGTACCCGGTGAGGGCCGAGGCGTCGAACAGGCCTGCGAAGCCGCCGACCCCGCCGAGCACCTGCGGTCCGTGCGTCGCCCGCACCGCATCCTTCATCAGCTCGACCGCGAGGTCACCTGCCTCGGTGTCGACTCCAGCGGCCGCGTAGGTCAACTCTTCGTTCATCGGTGGGCGCTCCAAGGGGGTCGGCGTCAGGACGTGGTCGGGGGCTCAGGGCCGGTCAAGGGCGTCGGTCGCCCCGGCAGACACCGACAACACGCTCAAGCCGTCCTCGGGCGCGCCCAGCGGCAGCTCGTTCTGCTCGAGCAGGTGCTTGCCGAGCTTGTCCGCGCTGGGCAGCTCGATGGGGTACCGGCCCGTGAAACAGGCCGCGCACAGCTGGCTCGACGGCTGGCCGGTTGCCTCGATCATCGCCTCGAGGGAGATGTAGCCGAGGCTGTCGGCACCGAGCGACGAGGCGATCTCGTCGACTCCCAGGCCGTTGGCGATCAGCTCGGCGCGCGATGCGAAGTCGATGCCGTAGAAGCATGGCCACTTCACCGGGGCGGAGCTGATACGTACGTGCACCTCGGCCGCACCGGCCTCCCGCAGCATCCTGATGAGCGCCCGCTGGGTGTTGCCGCGCACAATGGAGTCGTCGACCACGACCAGCCGTTTGCCGCGGATGACCTCGCGCAACGGGTTGAGCTTGAGTCGGATGCCGAGCTGGCGAAGCGTGTCCGAGGGCTGGATGAAGGTTCGTCCCACATAGCTGTTCTTGGTCAGGCCCTGGCCAAAGGGGATCCCCGACTCCTGCGCGTACCCCACGGCCGCCGGAGTTCCGGACTCCGGCACCGGGATGACCAGGTCGGCCTCGACCGGGAACTCCCGCGCCAGGCTGCGGCCCATCTCCACCCGCGCACTGTGTACTGAGCGCCCGGCGATTGAGGTGTCCGGCCGGGCCAGGTAGACGTACTCGAAGACGCATCCGGCCCGTTGCGCTGGCGCGAACCGCTGCGATCGCAGTCCGTCCGCGTCGATGGTGACCATCTCGCCGGGCTCGATCTCGCGCACGAACGAGGCACCGACGATGTCGAGCGCCGGCATCTCGCTGGCGACGACCCAGCCGCGCGGCAGCCTTCCGAGTACGAGTGGGCGCACACCCTGCGGATCCCTCGCCGCATACAGCGTGGTCTCGTCCATGAACACGAGGGAGAACGCGCCGCGCAGCCGAGGAAGCACCTCAAGCGCCGTCTCCTCAAGGGTGTGCTGCGGGTCACCGGCGAGCAACGCCGTCACCAGCGCAGTGTCCGTGGTGTTCCCGCGGGCGAGCTCGCCGCGTTGCTGCGCCCCGTAGCGCTCCGCGACGAGATCGACGAGCTCTTCGCTGTTGACCAGGTTGCCGTTGTGCCCCAGCGCCACCGTGCCGCTTGCGGTGGCACCCAGGGTGGGTTGAGCGTTCTCCCAGGTCACCCCGCCCGTGGTGGAGTATCGGCAGTGCCCGACGGCGATGTGCCCCGTCAGTGCATTCAGTGCCGTCTCGTCGAAGACCTGGGAGACCAGGCCCATGTCCTTGTAGACCAGCAGCTGGGTGCCGTTGCTGGTCGCGATCCCGGCCGATTCCTGTCCGCGGTGCTGCAAGGCGTACAGGCCGAAGTAGGCGAGCTTCGCCACCTCTTCGCCCGGGGCCCAGACACCGAAGACGCCGCAGGCGTCCTGCGGGCCCTTCTCGCCCGGAATCAGATCATGGTTGAGGAGTCCATCCCCGCGTGGAGCCACACTCCCATTGTTCCACAGGCCTGCGCCGACCCAGCCAGGTCACCGCTCGCCGGATCCCGGGGCGGGGCGAGCCCGCCTGCTGCGCCGGTCCACGACGACGGCCCACACGGCCGCGACGATCGTGGTGACCACCGTCACGTCGAGGACGAACACCGCGGTCGTAGCACCGCGGTTCGCCGCGTCCCGGAACAGCGCGAGCCCGATCACGGCGCCCAGCACCAGCCCGGTCAGCACCCCGGTCGCGATGAACCGCCCGAGCCGCGGTGCCCGGCGCACGGTTGCGGGGTCCACGACATCGATGGCACGCACCTCCGGCGCCTCGGGAACCGCCGCGTCCGGCGGCGCAGGCCGGCTCGGCGCAGACGCCTCCGCGAATCGAGCGCCCTGGCCCGAGGAACCGTCGGAAGGCACGGGAGTCTGCGCGTCATGGCTCATCCCCCGAGCGTATGTCACGCGCGGCGCCGCACCGCCTGGAGCGGGAGCCAGCGGGACAGGTCGGCGCGTTCTCCCGACGCGCGCACGCGCCCCTCCGCCCGGGCCGCGTCCCAGCTCAACTCCCCGGTGGCGAGGAGGAGCCACGTCTCCGGGTCCGTCTCGATGACGTTGGGTGGCGTTCCGCGCGTGTGGCGAGGCCCCGCCACGGCCTGGACCGCGCCATCCGGCGGTACCCGCACCTCGACCGTGTGCCCCGGGCAGACATCGGCGAGCTCCTCGAGGGTGAACCGCACGGCAGTCGCCCGAGTACGGCGTTCTCGCTCGCCGGTGCGCCAGCGCTCCACGGCGGCACGGCCGAGGGCGGGGTCGGTTCGACGTCGGGCTGGCACGCCACCATCGTAGGCGCGGGTGCGCACCGTTCAGCGTCAGGCAGCGCGGGGCAGGCACGGGTAGGCGCAGCATGCAGAGCGGTTCCGGCCGTTCAGGTGCCGGACGTGGGCTCCGGAGCGCCAGCCTGGGCAGCGAGATCACGGTCGACGTGATGGGCCATCGCCGCATACGCGGCACCCGCGTCGCGGGCCGCGATCGCGGCAACGATCTCGCCATGCTCCGCGTGCCGGTCCTCGCGGTTCTCGCGACGCACGATCGTGCCCTGCCCGACAGCGACGCGGATCGCCGAGAGCACTCCCGCGTACACGGCGGACAGTGCGGGCTCGTCCGCCATCTCCATGATCAGCGAGTGCACATGCCCCGGGGCCCTGCCGCGCTCGACCACAGGGCCGCCGTCACCCTCGTGAGCCACGTCCTGTGCGTGCGCAGCCTGCAGCTGTTCGAGGACGGTGGGTGACCCGGCCGCGGCGGCGCGTCGCGCGGCCTCGACCTCCACCGCTCGCCGCAGCACCAGCAGGCCCGCCGGGTCGAAGCCGCGCATGACCTCGGACAACAGACCGGGTACGGGGGTGCGCGAGCGGACGAACGTCCCCCGAGAGGGCGCCGACTCAAGCATGCCGAGCTGCGCCAGCGCGCGGACGGCCTCGCGCACGCTCGAACGTCCGACACCGAGGCTCTCACTGAGCTCCGCCTCGGTGGGGATCCTCGAGTTCACGGGCAGCTCGCCCGAGGCGATGCGCTGACGCAGATGGTCGACGACCACGCGCGACTTCTTCGTTCTGTAGGCGTCCATCCTGGGCAGGATCCCACATCTGGGGTCTCGACGCCGGACACGATGCGGCCGGGGACGCGCGACGCCCTCGGTCGAACTGATCGGCCGAGGGCGTTGCGCGTCCGGGGTGTCAGGACACGTGGCAGGCCACGTGCCAGGACGCCTGGGGCTCAAGCGTCATCGTGTCATGACGCTCCGCCGACGACGCAGGACGAGGGCCGCGCCGCTGCCGAGCAGCAGCAGGGCCAGCCCGAGCAGGCCCGCCTCGACCCCGGTGACCGGAAGGCCGCCGACCGTCGTCCCGTTCGGACCCGAGCCGGCAGAGGCCCCGGCCCCCGGCCTCTGGGTCGCGCCGCCCGTCGGCTCGTCCGTCGGCTCGTCCGTCGGCTCGTCCGTCGGCTCGTCCGTCGGAGCCTCTTCGGGACCATTCACCGTCACCACATCGACAATGCCGGCGTTGGAGAAGTTGGAGACGCAGGCGTCACCGGTCACCGGGTCGATGCCGATGTTGACCGCGTTGCCCGACGTGGGAACCTCGAGCAGAAGCTCGTGCGTCTCGGCCGAGAACACCGCGACCTGCTTCTCCCCCAGATTCGCCGAGTACACCAACCCCCGCGCACCATCAACCTCGACCGCGTTGGTCGGACCCGTCGAGATCGTGTCCACCACCTCGCCGTAGGTCGCACTCGCCGGATCCGCGTCCACCACCGTGATCGTCCCGACCGGGGCGGCATACGCCGAGACATACACCCGCTTGAGCTCCGCGTTGTACGTCGGACGCGCATTGGCACCCACCACCGCGGGCAGCGCCGTAATCGCCGCATCGTTGATCGTCAGATCCTTCGGATCCGACCCATCGATCTTCGACCCATCGATCACGTACAACCTGTCCCCGGTCATCGACCCGACATAGATCAGGTTGTTCGCCTCATCGACACTGACCCCGATCGCACCCACCGCATCCGGCACGGTCACCCGGGCCACCACAGCGTCCGCACCCTTCTTCGTCAGATCCAACACCGCCACGAACCCCTCCGGACCCGCACCCCGCGAGTTCCCCAGGTTCGTCACAAACGCCTGATGCGTGCTCGAGTTCACCGCCACCCGACGCACCCCGGCAAACACCGGCGAACCATCAGCAAACTCGAACACCCGGTTCTCATCACGCGGCGCACCCTGCGACGCCGGATAGATCACCACACCACCGCCATAGCCCGCCGCGTCATCACGCGCACGCGCCGTCGTCGTCACGATCGTGCCCCCATCGAGCGCGCCATCAACCGCAACCCCATACGGAGAGAACGTCGTACGCATACTCGACTGCGACGAACCCGACACCCCCTCCCAATCAAACGCCTCCGACTCCTTGGTGCCGTACGCGCGGGTCTCGCTGCGCCACTTGGCATCCGTGAGGTAGACCTTGCCATTCACCTGGTCGAGCGCGAGCTGGTACCCGTTCGAGACGCCGGTCTCGTAGGAGCGGACCGTCGCGGTCCAGGCGTCGTCGTCCGCCGCAAAGGCGGTGGCAGGAAGCACGAGCGCCCCTGCGGTCATGGCGGCAGCGGCGGCGTAGAACCGCCGTCGGCCTCTGGCCTGTGTAGTCATTCCTGACCTTCCGAGTTGCTGGGAGTGGGGAGGGAACGCGCCACGCACTGCGTTGCGCTAAGGCCCGCCTTACCTTAGTCAGTTGATAACTGTCTCAACAACACGCGTCTCACGTAATGAGTGGCGGTTGCGCGACGGTCAGCGCGGCCTCGCCGCAGCACAGCAGACGGCTGCGGCCGCCGGCGAGAACGCCGGCGGCCGCAGTATGTCCTCGAACGAGCGTCAGATGACCCCGAGGGCGAGCATCGCGTCGGCCACCTTGACGAAGCCCGCGATGTTGGCGCCGGCGACGTAGCTGCCAGGCTGGCCGTACTCCTCCGCCGTCTCGGCGCAGCGGTCATGGATGGCAGTCATGATCTCGGACAGGCGCTGCTCAGTGTGCTCAAAGCTCCACGCATCCCGGCTGGCGTTCTGCTGCATCTCCAGCGCGGAGGTGGCCACACCGCCGGCGTTCGCGGCCTTACCGGGGGCGAACAGCACCCCGGCCTCGGTGAGCATGGCCACGGCCTGAGGGGTCGTCGGCATGTTCGCCCCCTCGACGACGGCGAGCACCCCGGAGTCGATCAGATGCTTCGCATCCCGCTCGTCCAGCTCGTTCTGCGTGGCGCACGGGATCGCCACCTGGGCGCCGACATCCCACACGCTGCGCCCGGACACGAACTCGGCTCCGGGCCGCCGCTGAGCGTAGTCGGCGATCCTGCCGCGCTCGATCTCCTTGATCTCACGCAGCAGATCCAGGTCGATGCCC
This sequence comes from Cellulomonadaceae bacterium, assembly GCA_052086865.1. Taxonomy (GTDB): domain Bacteria; phylum Actinomycetota; class Actinomycetes; order Actinomycetales; family Cellulomonadaceae; genus Flavimobilis. Next base: position 2,908 of record JBQGOU010000059.1, on the reverse strand, counting down.
CCCTCGTCCACGACGAAGCCGCTCGAATCCGAGCATGCGACGACGTTCGCCCCCAGCTGTTGGGCCTTCTGGATGGCATGGACCGCAACGTTGCCCGAGCCGGACACGACGACGCGCTTACCCCCGAGACCGTCCCCCCGGGTGGCGAGCATACGCTCGGCGAAGAAGACCGAACCGTAGCCCGTCGCCTCGGTGCGCACGAGGGACCCGCCCCAGCTGATGCCCTTGCCGGTCATCACACCGGACTCGTACCGGTTGGTGATCCGCTTGTACTGGCCGAACAGGAAGCCGATCTCACGCGCCCCCACCCCGGTGTCCCCGGCGGGGACGTCGGTGTACTCCCCGATGTGGCGGTACAGCTCCGTCATGAACGACTGACAGAAGCGCATGACCTCGCCCGTGCTGCGCCCGTGCGGGTCGAAGTCGGAGCCGCCCTTGCCGCCGCCGATCGGCATGCCGGTCAAGGAGTTCTTGAACACCTGCTCGAAGCCTAGGAACTTCACGATCCCCAGATAGACCGAGGGGTGGAAGCGGATGCCGCCCTTGAACGGGCCGAGCGCCGAGTTGAACTCCACCCGGAAGCCCCGGTTGATCTGCACCTGCCCCGTGTCGTCGACCCACGGGACGCGGAAGATGATCTGGCGCTCGGGCTCGCAGATCCGCTGCAGGATCGCGTGGTGCCCATACTCGGGGTTGCGGTCGAGCACCGGTCCGAGTGACTCGAAGACCTCCCGGACAGCCTGGTGGAACTCAGCCTCACCGGGGTTGCGCCGCAGCACCTGGTCGTAGACCGCTTCCAGACCACTGATCATGACGACCGTCCTCCTCGGAGCTCACGTAATGCCCGGCGGCCCGCTGAGGGCGCCCTGCCAGGACTCCACGAAACGGCTCCGTGGCACGCCGGAACACGACGCAGGGCACCGCCGAGACTGGCACGACCGTGCCGGTCCTCGTCCCGGCATCTCAGGATGCGGCGCGCGCACACGCGCTCACCCCACGCAGAATCAGCCGAACAGACCGGGCAGTGCGCCGTCGAAGATCGCGCGCGCCTGGCCCAGCCCAATTGTGAACTGTCCCTCGACGACAAGCGCCGCCTCGCCCTCGGCGTCCACCGCGCCTGTCTCCCCGATCTTGAGGCAGGGCACGGACCGGGCGACGCAGGCGTCGGCCAGGCGGACCTCTTCACCACGCGGGACGCTGACGAGCGCCCGTGCCGTGGACTCGGAGAACAGCGCCTCGAACGGGCTCACGGCGTCGCGGGACGTCAGCGGCTCGAGCGACACCGTCGCGCCCGTGCCATAGCGCAGCCCGGACTCGAGCAGGGCCTGCGCCAGGCCGCCCTCGGACAGGTCGTGCGCCGCGCTGACCAGGCCGTCGCGCGACGCCTGCGCCAGCACCTGGGCAAGCGCCCGCTCCGCCGCCAGGTCGACCCGCGGCGGCACGCCGCCGAGGTGTCCGTGCACGACGTCGGCCCAGGCGGAGCCGTCCAGCTCTGCTCGCGTCACACCCAGCAGGTAGACCGACTCCCCCGGCTCGCGCCAGCCCGTGCCCGTCGTCCGAGCCACGTCGTCGATGACCCCGAGCACCCCGACTACCGGGGTGGGGTTGATCGAGGAGTCGATCTGGCCGGGCTCGCCCGTGCCGTTGTAGAGCGAGACGTTGCCGCCGGTGACGGGGACGCCCAGGATCTGGCAGGCATCCGCCAGCCCCTCGATCGCCTCGACCAGCTGCCACATCGAATCCGGGTCCTCGGGCGAACCGAAGTTCAGGCAGTCGGTTACGGCGAGCGGGCGAGCGCCGGCGGCGGCGACGTTGCGGTAGGACTCCGCGAGCGCGAGCTGGGCGCCCGTGCGGGGGTCGAGCTTCGCGTAGCGGCCGTTCGCATCCGTGGCGAGCGCCACCCCGAGCCCGGTCGTCTCGTCGACCCGGACGATGCCCGCGTCGTCGGGCTGGGCGAGTGCGGTGTTGCCCTGCACGAAGCGGTCGTACTGGTCGGTGACCCACGCCTTGGAGGCGAGGTTGGGCGAGCCGAGCAGGCGCAGGGCCGTGTCGCGCAGCTCCGCGCCGGCCTGCGGCCTGGTCAGCCCGGCCGCGTCGACGGTGTCGGCGTTCAACGCGTCCTGCCAGGCCGGGCGCGCGTAGGGGCGGTGGTAGACGGGCCCCTCGTGCGCGACGGTGCGCGGGTCGACGTCGACGATGCGCTCGCCGTGGTGGTCGATCGTCAGCCGGCCGGAGTCGTTGACCTCACCGATCACGGCGGTCTCGACGTCCCACCTGCCGGTGATCGCGAGAAACTCGTCCAGCTTGTCCGGCGCGACAACCGCCATCATGCGTTCCTGGGACTCGGACATGAGGATCTCGCCGGCGTTCAGGGTGGGGTCGCGCAGCAGCACGTCATCGAGCCACACGTGCATGCCGCCGTCGCCGTTGCTCGCCAGCTCGGAGGTGGCGCAGGAGATCCCGGCGGCGCCGAGGTCCTGGATGCCCTCGACGACGCGTGCGGCATACAGCTCGAGGCAGCACTCGATGAGCACCTTCTCCATGAAGGGGTCGCCCACCTGGACGCTCGGACGCTTGGCCGGCACGCCGTCCTCGAACGTCTCGCTCGCGAGGATCGAGGCGCCGCCGATGCCGTCGCCGCCCGTGCGCGCGCCGAAGAGCACGACCTTGTTGCCCACGCCCGAGGCGTTGGCCAGGTGGATGTCCTCGTGCCGCAGCACGCCGAGGCACAGCGCGTTGACGAGGGGGTTGCCCTGGTAGGAGGCGTCGAAGACGAGCTCTCCGCCGATGTTGGGCAGCCCGAGGCTGTTGCCGTAGCCACCGACGCCGGCCACGACGCCGTGCACGACGCGCGGGGTGTCGGGGTGGTCCACCGCCCCGAATCGCAGCTGGTCCATCACGGCCACGG
>JBQGOU010000058.1:0-13048 GCA_052086865.1 Cellulomonadaceae bacterium | reverse complement strand
TGTCGCAGGTCTGGGACGGGCGGGTGCGGATCACCTCGTGGACGCTGGTCATCGTGTGGTCCTCTCCTTCGGGGTGAGCAGGTTGCGGCGCCGGGCGCCGTCGGCGTAGCGATACAGACTGGGCGGGCGGTGGCTGGTGCCCTCGAGCCGGCGCCCGGTCGGCTCGAGGGTGTCCGAGGCGAGAACCTGGCGGCGGAAGTTCGCCGGGTCGAGCTCCTTGGCCCACACCGCCTCGTACACCTCGCGCAGCTGGGCGAGGGTGAACTCGTCGGGCAGGAACGCGTGCGCGATCTGGGAGTAGCCCAGCTTGGCGTGCAGCCGCTGCAGGGCGTAGTCGACGATCTCGCGGTGGTCGAAGGCGAGATCGGGCAGGTCCGCGGCCACGAACCACTCGACGTTCTCCCCGTCGACGGCGCGTGCAGCCTCCTCGGGTCGCACCAGCGCCCAGTACACGATGGACACGACGCGGGTCTGGGCGCCCGGCGCACGGTCCAGCCCGCCGAAGGCGTAGAGCTGCTCGAGGTAGCGCGGGGCAAGGCCGGTGGTGTCCCCCAGGGCGCGCCGCGCGGCGGCGTCCAGGTCCTCCTCGGCCCGCAGCGGCCCGCCCGGCAGCGCCCACAGGCCCTCCTGCGGTTCGCGGATGCGCCGCACCAGCGGCAGCCAGGGCGTGGCCAGGCCCGTCTCAGGGTGCGGCAGCAAGGCGAGGACCACGGTGGAGACGGCCAACTGGATCGCCTCGTCCACGCCGGCTTCGTCCGCGCCCGCACCCGCCTCTGCCCTACCCGACCCGGCCTTGTTCGCTCTGCCCCGTGATGCGCTCGTCTGCTCGGCCACGTCCTGCCTCCGTCCGCCGCCCCGAGGGGGCGTCACCCGCCGTCGTCGCTAAAGGTAGGTGTGACCTTATGCCCCACTTAGAGTCAGGTCAACCGTAAGGCGGCTGCGCGTGGCGGCCGGCACCGCTGCCACCGGCAGCGGTCGGGCGTCTCGCCGCCGCAACGGGCACACGACGTCCGCCCGTGCGAACCTGGTGGGCGACCCCGAACACCCCAGAGCAACCCGAGCGAGCTACCCGAGCAACCCGCAGCGGCCTCGGCCGCCCGACTCCTGGAAGGGGCGGCCGTGTCGAGGCACCACCACCCCGCCAGGGGCTGACCGGACGATGGTCTCGGAACGCAAGCGTCGGCGGGCGACTACTGGGCGCGGGCCGAGGCCCGCACGGTGATCTCCACTCCCCCAACGCCGACGACGTCGAGCACGAGGCCGACCACCGGCGGATGCGACAGCGCCCGGAGCTCGACCACGGCCGTGCGCCCGTCCGGTGTGGAGGCGCTCACCACGGCGAGGCCGTCCAGACCGGTCCGCGAACCGACGTCGGACACGTGGGCGCGGGCGGCCGCCCCGACCGAACGATCGGTGACGACCACCTCACCCGGCAGGCCGGGCGAGGTCTGGGCGTAGAACTCGTCCTCGTCGAGCGACCCAGCCGCCACCGCCGCGGCCTCGTCCGCCAGGTTCCACAGCCGTTTGCGGTCCAGGTGCACGCTCGAGACGGCGACCGTGACCAGCACGAGCGTGAGCGCCACCAGTCCGAGCACCAGCGAGAGGACGAGTACCTGTCCGTCGTCGGGCCCGGCTCCCCTGCGTCCTGGGCGCGTCATGGCGCCGCCCGCAACGGATCGACAACGACCGTGTGCGCCGCCGTGACGGGCACGTGCAGCGACAGGCCGTCGCTCAGCCCCACAGGCACGCCGGGGAACGTAACCTCGATCGCCACGCGGGCCTCGACCGACGACCCCGGCACAAGGCACTGCGCCGCCGAGCAGACCACCTCCAGGCGCGCCTCGCCCGGGGCGAAGCCCTGGTCGACGAACGCCATGTCCACGGCCGTCGCCGCGCGGCTCGCACCCTGCACCGCGTCCGCCGCTCGGGCATACGCCCTGGCCGCGTCGCGCGCCGCGCCGTCCGCCGCAAAGCTCGCCGCCTGAACCCGCGCGAGGATGAGGATCAGGTAGACCAGCGGGACGATCAGCACCACGGCGACACCGAGAAACTCCACCACCGCGCTCCCGGTGTCCTCACGCCAACGGCTGGACGCCCTCTGCGCCACCTCGAGCCGTGGCGCTCGGCGCCGCAGGCTCACGGCTCCTCCACGAGGGCATGGGCGCTCACGCTCGTGCGGCCGGACGGGCCGATCAGCCCGATCACCGGCAGGGGTGCACTGACCGTGACCCGCACGGTGGCCAGCCCGTCGCGGGTGAGGTACTGCGCGTCGACGTCCTGCGCATAGCCCTCGGCGAGCGCGGCGGAGATGAGCTCCTGGGTGCGATGCACGCCGTCGGCCGGGCCGCGGTCCGCACGGGCCGCCAGCCGAGCGCCCTCCGCCGCGGCGTCGGTCAGCACGGTGCGCACATGCAGGGCGAGACCGAGCTGCAGCACCGCCACGAGCAGCACCGTGACGAAGCCGCCCACCAGCACGAAGTCCACGGCCGCAGACCCCCGGGCGGCGGCCCGGCCGCAGGTCATGGCCCGCGGACTCCGGTCACCGCGTCGCGGAACAGGTCCGAGAGCAGCGGCCCTGCCACGGCCCACAGGATGATCACCAGGCCTGCGGTCATCAGCGTGATCATGACCCAGCCCGGCACGTCACCGCGCTCACGGTCCTGGTGCTGTGCGCGAGCGGAGAGTGCGAGTGCGGTCAAGCACAGGCACAGCACCCGCGCGACCATGCCGGTCGCGGGCGGCGGCGAGGAGTCGCACGCCGTGGCGTCGCACGCCGTGCGCCGCACGTCACTGACGCTCTGCTGGTGGGTTCCGGGGTGGGTCGTCATCATCTCTCCTCGAGGTGGCGGCGGGCGGTCATGGGCCGAGCTGCAGGGTCAGGACGGAGGGGAAGAGCGCGAACAGGATGGTGATCGGCAGGATCAGGAACACGACGGGAATCATCATCAAGACCTCGTTGCGCCCGCCGATCTCCATCAGCTCGCGCCTGGTCGCCTCGCGCGCGTCGCCCGCCTGGGCACGCAGGACCTCGGCGAGCGGCGTGCCGCGATCGACCGCGACGGACACGCCGTGGAGGAACTGCGCGAGGGGAAGGAGCGAGGTTCGGGTGGCCAGGGACTCCAGTGCGGTGGTGAACGGCACGCCGGCGTGGATCTCGCCGAGCACCCACCGCAGCTCCTCGGAGGTTTCGCCCCGCACCGTGGCCGCAACCCGTTCGAGCGCGGCCAAGGGCGCCTCACCCGCGCCGACGGCGAGGGCCATCAGCTCGGTGACGGTCGGAAGCTCGAGGAGCATGACCCGCTCCCGCCGGGTGATCTGCGCCGAGAGCCGCTGGTCGCAGGCCAGGACTCCGCCTGCTGCGCACACGAGGGCCAGCAGGACGGACAGCGCCGGAGGTAGCCCTCGCACCGCGTGCAGTGCCAGGCCGAGGACCAGGCCGCCGGCAAGGCCGAGGGTGCCACACACCAGCTGGAGCGCACGGTACTGCTCGAGGCTCGTCCTCCCGCCGGCACGAACGAGCCGCCGCTCCACCTCCGCCCGCCCGGGACCGAACCGTTCGAGGTAACGAGCGGCCCGCGTGATCCACGGCGCGACGAAGCGTTCGAGCGTCGGAAAGGGCGTGATCGTGTGCGCCTCGGTGAGCAGCCCCGACTCCCGCGACCGGGGGACGAGATACGGGGCCAGCCGCTGGTCGAAGCTGATGGAGCGCGCCCGCACCCACCGCCGGATCAGCAGCACACCGAAGGCGAAGGCCAGTCCGAGGACGGCACCGGACGCTGCGGGCGAGCCGATCACCGCAGCACCCGCACGTCCTCGGGCAGCCGCCCGATCCGCAGCATCGCCCAGTAGGCAACCACCGAACAGGTGGCGCCGCCGAGCAGAACGAGCCCGCCCGTGACGGTGCCGTAGGCAGCGCCCGCCTCGGGACGGGTGCTCAGCAGCGCCAGCACGATCCACGGTGCCGCGACGGCAAGGCGCGCTCCGACGACGGTCCAGCCCTGACGGGCCTCGAGCTCGCCACGGGTGCGCGCATCCTCACGCAGGAAGGCCGAGAGCGTCCGCAGGAGGCGGCCCAGGTCCGTCCCACCCACCTCCGCGGTCATCCGCAGGGCCGCGACGAGCCGATCGGCCACAGGATCCGCCAAGCGGTCGCGCAGCGCGAGAAGGCTGTCCTCGAACCGTCCGCTGGCCAGGTACTCGCGCGAGAACATGGCGAACTCCGGACGCAGCTCGGCGGGGCCACGGCGTCCGAGCTGACTCAGTGCCTCGGGCAGCGACAGGCCCGCGCGCACCGCGGAGGCGACGTTGTCCACCGCCTCGGGCCACACGTCGCGCAGCGCCCTGCGCCGCCGCCGCGCTCGTCCGCGCAGCAGCGCAATCGGTGCGCCGGCCGCCATCGCCGCAAAGCAGGCGGCGATGGGTGCCGCATTCGTCAGGGACAGCACGAGCAGTCCGGCGACGGCACCGAGGGCCGCGCACCCACCGAGCAGAGCGCGCGGCCGGCTTCCGCCCATCCCCGCCTGGGCGAGGAGCTCGGTCAGGCGACCGCCCCGGGGACCAGGACGGCTCCTGGCGCCGTCCGCCCACGTGGACCACCACAGGCACACGAGTCCCGCACCGAACAGCAGGCCGGCCACCACTCCCATGCCGCGTCACCTCCCCGCCGTGAGCAGCGCCGTCACGTCGATCCCGGCGCGGGCGAAGCGGTCGATGCCCGGCGCGAAACCCTCGCCCCGGACGAGGGTGCCGTCGCGCCGGGAGAAGATGTCGACCACCTCGACGACACCGGACTCGACGCGTCCGGGGAGCGCGACGATCTCCTCGACATGCCGCGAACGGTCGACGTCGATCCCCAGATGGACGACCACGTCGATGGCCGAGGCGACCGTCGGGACGACGAAGTCGGAGGACACGTTCTCCCCCGCCAGCAGCGGCAGGGTGCAGATCTTCACGACCGCCTCCCGGGCGGAGTTGGCGTGCAGCGTGCACATCCCCGGGATGCCTGCGTTGAACGCAACCAGCATGTCCAGGCTCTCCGCCTCGCGGACCTCGCCGACGACGATGCGTGAGGGGCGCATCCGCAGCGCCTCCTTCACGAGCCGGCGCAGCGGAATCTCGCCGGTGCCCTCCAGGCTGGGCTGGCGACACTGCAACGCCACGGTGTCGCGGTGCAGCAGCCGCAGCTCGAACACCTCCTCGCAGCTGATGACGCGATCGGATGCGGGAATCGATCCGGCGAGAGCGTTCAGCATGGTGGTCTTGCCCGCCTGGGTGCTGCCGGAGACGAGGATGTTGAGCCCGGCCCGCACGCAGGCGTCCAGAAATGCCGCGGCATGCGCCGTCAGCGATCCGAGCGCGACAAGATCGTCCAGGCGAGTGGCTCGCACGACGTACTTGCGAATGTTCACGGCCCAGCTCGACCTGGTGATGTCCGGGATCACCACATGGAGGCGCTCACCGCCCGGCAGGGCAGCGTCAACAAACGGTGAGCTGAGGTCGAGACGTCGTCCGGAGGAGCGCAGCATCTGCTCAACCATGTCGCGCACCTGCGCGGCGGTGAGGATCGTCGTGGTCAGCTCGGCCTGCCCGCCGCGGGCGACGAACACCCGCGAGGGGCTGTTGATCCAGATCTCCTCGATCTCGGGATCGTCGAGGTAGCGCTGCAGGGGGCCGAGCCCGCACACGGCGTCGAGCACGTCCTTGGCAGCGCCCGCTCCGTCCTCGATCAGCGGCACCACGCCGCGTCCGGAACGGTGGTCGTAGTCCGCGAGCGCCTCGTCGACAAGCTCGCGCATGCGCTGGGCGTCGCGCACCGGATCGATGCCGCGGCGCCGGATCAGCTCCCGCACCTCGGACTCGAGAATCGTCACACCGTCCACGTGGCCCCCCACATGCCGTCCTGCGCATCCTCGCGCGGTCATTCGGAACCTTAGGGCAGAACGGGACGTTTCGCTCGGCGGGTGTGGACAAGCAGCGAGCGCGACACCATCGGCGTGACCCCCACGGCCCGGACACCTACGCTCGGGAGACATGGATCTCAACGGCGCGGACCAGCCCGCGACCCCGCTGTCCGGCGGCAACGCCTCCGGTCCGGTGCTGCGCATCGGCGACACGGTCCGCAAGCCGTGGACGCCCGCCACGCCGCGGGTGCATGCGTTCATGCGCACACTGCGCACGGCCGGCGTCCCGGTGCCGCGGGTCCTGGGCCGCGACGCGCAGGGGCGCCAGTGCCTGGAGTACGTGCCGGGACCCACCGCCATGGACGTGCTGCCGCACGAAGACTCCTCGCGCAGGCACGCCCTGCTCTCGCGCGCCGGTGCGCTCGTGCGTCAGATCCACGACGCGAGTGCGGCGCTGCCGGTGCCGAGCGCCGGGAAGTGGCCGGTGCTGCTGCCCTCACCGTGGCCGCCGGACCTCGTGTGCCACGGCGACCTGGCACCGTGGAACCTGGTGCTCGGCGAGCGCTGGGTGTTCATCGACTGGGACGGCGCCGGGCCCAGCAGCCGGCTGTGGGATCTCGCCTACGCCGCCCAGACCTTCACGCTGAACGACTCGGGGGAGCCGGTGGCGGCCGCGGCGCAGAACCTGCGGGCCTTCGTCCGGGGCTACGACGCCGACGGCGGCCTACGGGCGGCACTCCCCCAGGCGCTGCCCCGTCGCGCCAGGGCCATGCGTGATCTGCTGCGCGACGCGGCCGCAACCGGCGCCCAGCCGTGGGCGGCGATGAACCGCGAGGGCCACGGCGCGCACTGGCGCACGGTCACCGAGCACCTGGAGCGCAACGTCGAGTCATGGCGCACGGCGCTGCGCTGAGGGCGGCCGCCCGCCGCCGCGAGCATCTCGTGATGTAACATCATATCATGTTGCGCACGCAGATCTCGCTGACCGCGGAGGACCGGCGGATCCTCGATGCCGAGGCCGCGCGGACCGGACGATCGGTCGCTGCACTCATCCGCGAGGCGGTCGCCCGCACCTACGGATCCGGACGGGGCGTCGAAGCCGACGTCGAGGCGATCGACGCCGCAACCGGTGCGTGGCGCGACCGCGACACGGACGGCACGAAGTATGTGCAGCAGCTTCGCTCGGGTGACCGTCTGCAGGACGCGGCCGTCGAATGAGTGTCGTCGTCGACACGTCGGTGCTCATCGACGTGCTCCGGGGCGAGCCCGCCGCTGCGGCGGTGCTGCGTACCGCGCGCCACACCGGTCCGCTGCACGCCAGCGAGATGACTCGGCTAGAGGTACTGGCCGGGATGCGCGCGCGGGAAGAGATCGCCACCCGCGCGTTCTTCGAGGCGTTCACGTGGCACCCGGTCGATGAGCAGATCGCCGAGGTGGCCGGCGAGCTCGGCCGACGATGGTTGCCAGGCAACCGCGGCATCGACTCGGCGGACCTCGCGATCGCGGCGACCGCCATGGTCCACCAGGCGCGGCTGCTGACACAGAACGTCAGGCACTTCCCCATGTTCGACGGACTGACCGCGCCCTACTGATCCAGGGCTCGCCAGTTCACCCGCCCCCGCTTGCCCCGTGGCCGCGCGACCTGGGAACCTCTGCTCGGCGCCACCGCGCCACCGAGAGGAGCCCTCCATGCCGCTGCAGGCGTCGTCCGCCCCGGACGGGCTGACCGTCCGGATCACCCGCGTGCGCTACGGGGACCGCTGCCTGCGCATCTGGCGCGCCGGGCTGGACTCCACGCTCGAGGTGCCCACCGAGTCCCGCCGTGACTTCGTGCTGGTGCACGGCATCGGCGTCTCCTCCCAGTACTTCGAGAAGCTCGCCCTGGAGCTGGCCCAGGTCGGGATGGTCTACCTGCTCGACCTGCCCGGCTTCGCGCGCGTGCCTCGGCCGCACGGCGAGCTGGACATCGCGGACTTCGCCGCGCTGGTGGGCCGCTGGGCGCGGGACGAGGGATTGGTCCGCCCCGTGCTGATCGGGCACTCGATGGGCGCCCAGATCGTCACCGAGCTGCTGGCCAGCGACCCCGATCTGGCCGAGCACGCGGTGCTGATCGGCCCGCCGGTCAACCTCGAGGAGCGCTCCACGGTCACGCAGGCGCTACGCCTGGTGCAGAGCTCGGTGCGCGAGTCATCCCGCACCCGCCGGGTGGCCATGAGCGGCTACCTCACATGCGGACCGCGCTGGTTCCTCCAGGTGCTGCCGCAGATGATCACCTACCCGATCGAGGACCGCCTCCCCCAGGTGCAGGCGCACCTGCTCGTGGTCCGCGGCGTGCATGATGCCGTCGCGCCAGAGGCCTGGATCGAGATGATTGCCGCGCTGCCCGCGGACGCCCGCTGGACGGAGATCGAGGGTGCGGCGCACGCCGTGATCTACGACCACAGCCACGAGGTGGCCGAGCTGGTCCTCGACCACCTGCGGCGATGATCCCGTCCGCGCGCACGCCCCGCGGCCTGCTGGCGCGCTGGGCCGCCTGGACCGCGGACTACGCGTACATCACCCGCCGCCAGGCCGGGGCCCTGCTGCGGCCGCTGGATGCCGGGCGCTACGCCCGCGGCGCACGCACCCCCGTGCTACTGGTTCCGGGGATCTACGAGACAGGGGCGTTCCTCGCGCCCGTGGCCGCAGTGCTGCACGGCGCGGGCTTCGGAGTGCACACCGTGCCCACCCTGGGCTACAACGGCCGGGACCTGCGTGCGAGCGCTGACCTGGTCGCCGCACGGATCACCGAGCTGGGGCTGGACCGCGTGATCCTCGTCGCCCACTCCAAGGGCGGGCTCATCGGCAAGCGGGTTATGGGCCTGCCCGGCGGTGACCGGGTCGTGGGCATGGTCGCCGTGAACACCCCGTTCGGCGGCTCGGTGTACGCCACCTGGTTCCCTGCCCGCTCGGTGCGCGCGCTCTCCCCGCGCCATCCGGACATGGTGGCGCTCGGCCGCGAGTCCGTGCCGCACCCGCGGATCGTGTCGCTGTTCGCAAGCTTCGACCCACATGTGCCCTCGGGCTCCGAGCTCGCCGGGGCGGTCAACGAGCGCCTGCCGCTCATGGGGCACTTCCGCGTCGTCGCGATGCCGGCGATGCAGCAGGCGGTGCTGCGCCACGTCGCGGCTCTCGACGCCGTCGCGCACCGGAGCGCACCCTCGCCGGCCACACCCGACGTCGGCTGACCCGGCTCGGCGACGTGCAGGGCGGCGCGCGCCTGAGCCCGGCCACCGCGTCGAGACCGGCCGCGAGCAGCACCCCGGCGGTGTAGGCCACCAGGTCGACCCACGTGAACGTCGAGCCCAGCACGTAGCGCACCGGCCACCACACCTGCGCCGCCGCCGCGAGCAGGCCCGTGAGCTGGAGGAGCTCGACGGCCCAGCACAGCCCGAGCGCGAGCCCCGCGGCTCCCCTACGGCTCCACCGCGGGCGCACCGCGACGACGAGCAGGTAGACGAGCACGGCGTAGAGCACGTCCCCACCGACGTCGGCTCCGGGCAGATCGGTGGCGCGCAGGCCCAGGCCGACAAGGATCACGGCGGCGCCGGCGCCGAGGGCGGCTGCGCGGCGCCGGCCGACGTCGGGCGTGTGGAGGGTCGAGGATCTCACTGTGCCGACGCTAGCCCCTGACCCGGCCGCCGGACGACTCAGGTGAAGTCCGCAGTCGCCGGGTCCGCGCCGGTGCGGTTGCCCGCGTCGAGGTCGTCGATTGCGGCGAGGTCGTCCGCCCCGAGCTCGAAGGAGAACAGGTCGAGGTTGGCGGCGATCCGCGCCGGCGTCGTGGACTTCGGGATGGTGATGAAGCCGTGCTGCACCTGCCAGCGCAGCAGCACCTGGCCCGGCGTAACCCCGAGCCGCTCGGCGATGTCCACGACGACGGGCGCCCCGAGGTCGGTGCCGTGGCCCAGCGGGGAGTAGGACTCGATGGCGACGCCGTGCTCGCGCGCGCTGGCCTGCAGGTCGCGCTGCTGGAAGGTGGGGTGCAGCTCGAACTGGTTGACGGCCGGGACGACGTCGGTTTCGGCGACGATCCGGTCGAGGTGCTCGGGCAGGAAGTTAGACACGCCGATTGCGCGGACGGCGCCGTCGGCGTACAGCTTCTCCAGCGCCCGCCACGAGTCGACGTACAGGTCCCGGCTCGGCACGGGCCAGTGGATGAGGTACAGGTCGACGACGTCGAGGCCCAGCGTGGCCCGGCTCGTCTCGAAGGCACGCAGCGCCGCGTCGTAGCCGTGGTCCGCGTTCCACAGCTTCGTGGTGACGAACAGGTCCTCGCGCGCCAGCCCGCTCGCGGCAATGGCTGCCCCCACCTCCGCCTCGTTGCCGTAGGCGGCGGCAGTGTCGATGTGGCGGTAACCGGTCTCGAGTGCCTCCGCGACGGCGCGCTGTGCGTCGGCGGGGTCGATCAGCCAGGTGCCGAACCCCACCTGCGGGATCTGCACGCCGTTGTTCAGGGTGATGTTCTCAGTCATGCCTCCACGCTAACCCCCGCAGCCGAGTGCTCGCGGCGAGAGCCCGCCGGCCTCGGCATGTGGGACGGCCCCCCACCCGGGCGGCGCGGGACGACTACGCTCGGCCCATGCCCGCGCACCACGGCCCCCAGTCCACGCAGGGCGGTTCTGGCGCCCCGCACCCTGCCGAGCGACCTGGCCCCACCGAGCACCCGCGCCCTGCCCCGTCGGGACCCTGGCGCCAGGCGGCGCGCGCCACCGGTCTGCTGCGACCTGACGGCACGGTGGCCGCGACCATCTTCGCCGAGATGACAGGGCTCGCGGTGCGCACGGGTGCGATCAACCTGGGTCAGGGGTTTCCCGACGCCGACGGTCCGGCGGACATTGCCGAGGCCGCGGTTCAGGCGATCCGGGCGGGGCACAACCAGTACGCCCCGGGGCCGGGCATCTCCGAGCTCCGCCACGCGATCGCGGACCACCAGCGCCGCCACTACGGGCTTGAGCTCGACCCGGACACCGAGGTGCTCGTCACCACCGGGGCCACCGAGGCGCTCGCCTCGGCGATCCTCGCCCTCGCGGGGCCCGGCGACGAGGTCATCACCCTCGAACCCTTCTACGACTCGCACGCCGCCTGCATCGCGCTGGCCGGGGCCACGCATCGCACGGTTCCGCTGCGGCCCGTGGGCACCGGCGCGGACGCCCGCTTCGTCCTCGAGGAGTCGGACCTGCGCGCCGCGCTGAGCGAGCGCACCCGCATGATCCTGGTGAACACCCCGCACAACCCCACGGGCACGGTCCTCACCCGCGCCGAGCTCGAGGCCGTGGCCCGGGCGGCACGGGAGACCGGCGCCGTCGTCGTCACCGACGAGGTCTACGAGCACCTGACGTACGACGCCCGGCATGTGCCGATGGCGACGCTGCCCGGCATGGCCGAACGCACCGTGACCATCTCCTCCTCCGGCAAGTCGTTCTCCTACACCGGCTGGAAGATCGGGTGGGCCACCGGTCCGGCGGAGCTGGTCACCGCCGTGCGCACGGTCAAGCAGTTCCTCACCTACACCTCGGGCACGCCGTTCCAGTACGCGATTGCGCAGGCCCTGGCGGACGACGACGCGCCGCGTGCGCTCGCGCGCAGCCTCGCCGAGCGCCGGGACCTGCTGTGCGAGGGCCTGACCACCGCCGGGTTCGACGTCGTGGTGCCCCGCGGCACGTACTTCGTGCTCGCCGACGGCGCCCCGCTCGGCTTCCCGGACGGGGTGGAGCTGTGCCGCCGGCTGCCCGAGCTGGCCGGGGTCGCGGCCGTGCCCGTCTCGGCGTTCTGCACCCCCGGGTCCGTGGCGTCCCGGGAGCTTGCGTCGCGCGTGCGCTTCACCTTCGTCAAAAGCGAGGACACGCTCACCGAGGCCGTCCGGCGCCTCGTACGGCTGCGCGCCTGAGCCTCTCGTGCGGCTGCGCGCCTGAGCGCCTCGTGCGCCTGCCCGTCTGAGCCAATCCGCGGCGCGCTGGGCCGGATCAGCCCATGGCCTCCCAGGCGCCGCCGCGGCGGTAGGCGGGGGTGGCGATTGCGAGGACCGCGATGGCGACGACGATGGCGCCGAGGATGACCGAGACCATCGCGAGGTCGTTGCCGCCCAGGAATCCGACGATCGGGCTGACCACGCCCGCAATGCCGGCCTGCATCGCCCCCATCAGCGCCGCGGCTGTGCCCGCCATGTGCCCGAAGCGCCCGAGCGCGATGACGGAGGCGTTGGCCGGGATCATGCCCTGCATGCCCAGCACGCAGAACAGCGCGGCCAGCATGGCCCACATCCCCGCTCCGGTGAGCACGACCGTGAGCAGGACAAGGCCGAGGACGAGCTGGAGGACCAGGGCCGCCCGCAGCAGGCGCAGCGGCGCGATCCTGCGCACGAGCGAGGCGTTGAGCTGGGCGGAACCCACCAGCGCCACGCCGTTGACGGCGAACGCGATGGCGAACTGCTGCTCGCTCAGCCCGTACTGGTTCTGCAGCACGAAGGTCGAACCGACGACGTAGCTCATCACGACGGCCATGCCCAGGCCGGGCAGCACGGCCACGGCCATGAAGTGCCGGTCGCGCAGCAGGGTCCGGTATCCGGCGAGCGCACCCCGGGGGCCGGACACCCGGCGGCGCTGCGCGGGCAGGGTTTCCGGCATGAACCGCCACACGACGGCGAGCAGGCCGAGGCCGACCACGGCCAGGACGGCGAACACGGCGCGCCAGGTGTGGCTCGAGGACGCCGAGATGAAGGACCCGATGGTCGGGGCGAACATCGGCGCCACCCCGATGACGAGCATCAGCCGGGACAGCAGCCGCGCGGCCTCGGATCCGACGAACCGGTCCCGGATGACGGCGATGGCGACGACGGAGGCCGCGGCGTTGAAGAAGCCCTGCAGCACCCGCAGCCCGATCAGCGTGGCGATGTTGGGCGCCACCATGCACAGCACCGATGTCACCACATGCGCCGCGACGCCGAGCAGCACCGGCAGGCGGCGGCCGAACCGGTCCGAGAGCGGACCGATCACCAGCTGGCCGACCGCTCCGCCGATCAGCATGCCGGACAGGGTGAACTGCGCCGCGGCGTCCGAGGTGCTCAGCTCGCGCGCCACCGTGGGCAGCGCGGGCAGGTACATGTCCGT
>JBQGOU010000057.1:0-13058 GCA_052086865.1 Cellulomonadaceae bacterium | reverse complement strand
GCAGCTCGGCGACCGCGCGAGCTCGCGGGTCGGCGGGCATGCTGATGTGGATATGTTGCGCCGGCAGCGGCGTGAGCAACTGGAACATGAGTGCCTCCGCGGGCGAACGGCTGGGATCGTCAGGAGCGACGTGATGCAGATGGCTGATGATCTCGCCCAGCAACGACCCGACGGCGAAGCTGGTGGGCTCGGTCCAGGCGAGAGGGCTGCCGTCGGCAGCGAAGGTGATCGTCGTCATCTCGCCGGCGTGCAGCACCGCACCGGAGTGCTCGATGCCGCCGGGAACCCAGAGCCCATAGCCGGGCGGGATCAGCCAGTCACGCCCGGCGACACTGCCGATCAGCGTCGCGGTCGAACTCCACGTCAGCATCGGCTCCGGGTGTGCGTGCAGATGCAGGAGCTCGTGGTCCTGCGCGGTATCGCGGTCGATGCTCAGGACGGGCGAGAGCACTGGCTCCACCAGGTTGGCCGTTTCGGGGTACTGGTTGGCCTGTGCGCGCATGACGGCCATTCTAGTTTGGAAATGCCGAACTTGAACCGACGTGAGGAGCGCGCTGATGACCGATGGGATGACGGAGACCGCGAACGAGCGGTTCTCGCCGGCGCTGCGCCGCGCGATCGGCGTGGTGATGATCGGCTCCTCGCTGTCGTTCCTGGACACGACGATCGTCAACGTCGCCGTGCACAGCCTCGCAGGCGGCCTGCACGCGGGGCTGGACTCGGTGCAGTGGGTGATCACCGCCTACCTGCTCGCGCTCGCGGCCGTCATCCCGGTGACGGGCTGGGCGGCACGCCGGTTCGGGGCCGCGCGGCTGTATGTCGCCGCGCTGGTCGTGTTCACCATCGGGTCGGTGTGGTGCGCGTTGTCGCAGAGCCTGGAGATGCTGATCGCCGCCCGGGCGCTGCAGGGCATCGGGGGCGGGATGATCATGCCCGTCGGGACGATAATCTGGACCGCGCACGCCGCCAAGAGCCAGATGGGCAAGGTGATCGCGTTGCTGGCGATCCCGATCATCTTCGCCCCCGCGCTCGGGCCTGTCGTCGGGGGTCTGCTCATCTCCGGGCTCGGGTGGCAGGCGATCTTCTGGCTCAACGTCCCCATCGGCATCGCGGGCATCGTGCTCGCCCTTCGACTCCTGCCGATGGACAAGGGCGCAGACGCGGGACGGTTCGATCTGCTCGGTCTGATCCTGGCGCCCCTCGGGATCGTGGGCATCACCTACGGCCTGGCAGAAATCGGCGTCGCGGGAGGCCTGGAAACGGATGCTGTCGTCGGGCTCCTGGTCGGGGTGCTCGCCCTGACCAGCTTCGTCCTGCACGCCCTCCGGTCGAAGCATCCGCTGCTGGATGTCCGGCTGTACGCCAATCGGGAGTTCACCGCGGCAATGATCGCCACGTTCGCTCTCGGTGCGGCGAACTACGGGGGCATGATCCTGATGCCGTTGTATCTCCAGACCGTCCGGGGTGAGGATGTGATCATCGCCGGGCTGCTGGTCGCACCGACCGCGATCGGCGCGCTGCTCTCCGCACCGTTCACCGACCGCTTCGGTCCCGGGATCACCTCGTTCACGGGCGCCGCGATCCTGGCGGTCGCGACCATCCCGTTCCTGTTCCTGACCACCAGCACGTCGTACTGGCTGCTCTGCGTCGTCATGGTCGTCCGCGGCGTCGGATTCGGCCTGTCGATCCTCCCGACGATGACCGCGGCGTACCAGTCCCTGCGGCCGGAGCAGATCCCCGATGCGACACCGCAGCTCAACATCCTCCAGCGCGTCGGCGGCGCGATCGGCACCGCCGTGCTCGCCGTCGTCCTCACCGGTCAACTCCACCACGGCACCACGCCGGCCGAGCAGGCTGACGGATTCGCCACCACATTCTGGTGGGTCCTCGCGATCACCATCATCGCAACCATTCCGACTCTCCTGCTCGCCTACACCGAACGCAGCGCCCGCCAACGTGGCAACCGTGGCCGGGCTCGAGGAGGCCGCCGATAATCGGTGAGGGCGCCGGTCAAGGTGGCGCACACTCGTCGTTCGGCGCCTCGGTCGTCGTCCGTGTCGGGCGGGTGGGCAGGAACCAGGACAGCGTGTCAGCGAGGACGCAGATACCGGCGGCAGCACACAGCGTTGTTGCCTGGCCGCTGACCGTCGGCTGGTCGTCGCCGCTCGCGTAGCGGATAGCGTCCATTTCTTCACCCGTGTTCACGGGATTTGAGTGCGCCGGGGCCATTGGTGGTCGCCGCCCGATGTTCGCGTTGTTGAGCACGCGGGTCAGGTTCCGAGCCGCCAGGCGCTTGCGGCGTCTTGCTGCTGCCAGAACTCGGCGAAGCGGCCGCCGGCGGCAAGCAGTTCGGGGAGGGTGCCGTCTTCGACGACGCGGCCGTCTTCCAGGAACACGACGCGGTCGGCGGAGCGGATGCTGCTGAGCCGGTGCGCGACGATCACGCGGGTGCGCGGGATGGGGTCGTTGCTCAACGCGGCGGCGACCGCGGTCTCGTTCTCGGTGTCGAGGGCGCTCGTGGCCTCGTCCACGAGCAGGACCGGTGCTGGCTTGAGGAGCGCGCGGGCGATGGAGACGCGCTGGCGTTCGCCACCGGAAAGGCTGCCGCCGGCTTCGCCGACCCGGCTGTCCCATCCGTCCGGCATCCGGCTCACGAGACGATCAACCCGGGCCAGGGCGGCGGCCTCGCCCAGTCGCTGCTCGTCGGCGTCCGCGTCTCCGACGAGCACGTTGTCGCGGATGCTGCCGTCGAACAGGTAGGGGTGCTGGAACACCACGCTGACCAGGTCACGGCGCGCGTCGACGTCGAGGCTCCGCAGTTCCTGCCCGTTCACGAGCACGGCCCCGGCGTCGGGGTGATGCAGTCCGGCGATGAGGGCGAGAACGGTGCTCTTGCCCGACCCGGATGGACCGACGATCGCGGTCGTCGTGCCGGGCTCGAAAACGAGATCGAGATCGTCGAGCACGCGTGGTCCGTCGGCCGCGTCGCCGCCATACCGGAAGTCGATGTTGCGCAGTTCGATCCGCGGTGCACCGGCGATCTCCACCTGGGCCTCGCCCGCGGGCTCCCGCGGGGCGTCGAGAACTTCGCGGATGCGGCGCAGCGTGCCGGTGACCGTCTCGAGCCCGGGGGAGAGCTCTGCGAACACGGTGAAGGATTCCAGGTAGCGCACGATCACGACGATGAGCGCGATCGCCTGGGGGATGCTGAGGGCACCCTGGATGGTCAGTATCACGGCTGTGCCGGCGAGTGCGAGGAGGGCGAGCTGGCTGGCGAGACCGAAGAGCAGCTGACCGGGGATCTGCAGGAGCAGCGTCTTCATCGTGGCGTTGTGCGCGGTGGCCAGAGCCGCACCGGCGTGGCTGCGGGCCGGTTCGACCCGCCGCGCGGCACGGAGCGCCTGCTGGGTGCGGGCGAATTCCAGCACCCGCTCGGTCAGGCTGGTGTTGGCGCGCTCGGCCGCCCGGTCGGCGGCGCGCCCGAGCCGTCCCGAGACCCAGAACGCCGCGAACAGCACGACGATCCCGACCAGGGCCGCCACGCCGAGCTGCCAGGCGATGGGCACCAGCACGAGGGCGATGACCAGCGGGAGCAGGATCGCGCTGAGCAGCGGGGTGACGAAGTAGACGATGACGCCGACGAGATCGGGGCCGGTGGTGGCCACGGCCTGCCGAGTCGTGGCGGTGTGCTCGGCCGTGAACCAGTTCAGGCGGATCCCGATGATGCGGTCCGCGAGGGTGCGCTGGCCATTGTCGAGGATCCCGAAGCCCAGACGATAGGCGAGCTGCGTCGCGGCCCAGTCGACGAACCAGCCGGCGACGGTCACCACGGCCAGCAGCCCTGCCCACGGCCAGGCGACGGCGGGATCCTCGCTGAACAGTGCGGCGATCAGCGGGATGAGCAGCACCACCCCGGCCGCTCTCAGGATGACGCCGAGTGTGGTCAGCACAAGGTGCCGGGCGACCCGACCGGCGCTGCCTGCGGGCAATAGTGCGAGCATCGAGCGGATCATCGGAGTTCTTCCTTCCCGCTGACGGCGGACGCAGGTCGGCCAGCGTCCCAGAGCCGCCGGTAACGGCCGTCGCGTGCCAGCAGCTCCTCGTGCGTGCCGACCTCGGCGATCCGGCCGTGGTCCAGCACGACGACCCGGTCCACGCCGGTGATCGTGTGCAGCCGGTGCGCGATCACAAGCACAGTGCGCTCGGCGGTCAGCCGGTTCAGCGCCCGCTGCACCAGGTACTCGGACTCGGGGTCGGCGAACGCGGTCGCCTCATCGAGCACGAGCACAGGGGCGTCTGCGAGGAGAGCGCGTGCAATCGTGAGCCGCTGACGCTCCCCGCCCGACAACGCCGCATCCGTACCGAGAACCGTGTCGTATCCGTCCGGCATCCGCATGATCCGCTCATGGAGCTGTGCCGCGCGTGCTGCTTCCTCCACCTGCTCCCGGCTCGCGCCGGGGTCGGCGAGGGCGATGTTCTCATGCACGGTCCCCTGCACCAGCTGGGTCTGCTGGAATACGAACCCGACCCTGG
The DNA here is from genome assembly GCA_052086865.1 of Cellulomonadaceae bacterium. GTDB lineage: Bacteria > Actinomycetota > Actinomycetes > Actinomycetales > Cellulomonadaceae > Flavimobilis. The sequence goes on along the minus strand of JBQGOU010000057.1, from coordinate 8,525 downwards.
CGTAGAGTTCGTCGGCGGTCAGCTCGCGAAGATCCCGCCCGCCGACACGGATCGCTCCGGTCTGGACGTCGTGGAAGCGGGCCAGCAGCGCGGCGAGGGTGGACTTGCCTGAGCCGGATGGTCCGACCAGCGCTGTGACGGTGCCCGGCTCCAGGATGAGGTCGACATCCTGCAGCACCGGAACCCCGGGCCGGTAGGAAAAGCCGACCCGGTCGAACTCGACACGGCCGGCCGGCTCCTGCGCACCGCCCGTCGCTCCCGGGCCGCTGTCCAGTTCGGGCTCGTCGAGCGCGAGCTGGATATCGCGGGCCGCGATCAGTCCCGTACGCAGCCCGCCCAGGCCGTAGCCGATCCCCAGCAGCCGTGCCCCGAACGTGGTGCCCAGCAGCAGGAACGGAAGAAGAGCGACCGGATCCATGCCCCCGGTCGTGACAAGCAGCGTGCCGAGCGCGCCGATGAGCAGCAGGAACGTCCCGGGACGGGTGACGAGGTCGATGAAGGTGCGCTGCCCGATCATCGGCTGCTGCCAGTCGCGCAGGAAATCGATGTACTCCCCGAGGCGTGCACGGAAAGTGGAGGCGGCAGCGCCGCCGAAGACTCGGATCACGGGCTGCCCCTCCAGGTACGCCCCGGCTTCGACGTTCGTCCGCTCCGCCCATTTCATCGCCAGCGACGTCTTCGGCCCCGACTGGGCCAACATCACCGCCATCCCGAGTACGTACGCCAGCACCGGCAGCAGCAGAGCCAGCGCGATCCGCCAGTCCACGACGAACAGGTACACCAGCACCGAGACTGGCGCGACCACCGCCGCGACCGCGTCCGGCACGGCATGGGTGACGAGGTAGTGCAGCGCCAGCGTGTCATCCTGCACCAGCTGCTTGACTTGCCCGGAACCGCGCGCGTCGAACCAGCCCAACGGCACCCGTGCGAGCTTCGCGAGCAGCCGTGCGCGCAAGTCGCGGGCGAAGCGCGCGTCGACCGCATGCACCCAGAGCATCAGCGCAGACGACAGCAGCACCCCCGCGCCCATGAGCACGGCCGCCCAGATCCCGAGGGACCACAGGGCGCCGCTGTCGGCTCCCGTCAGCAGCACGCGGGCCAATTCGACCAACAGCACGAAGGGAGCGAGCTGGATGAGGGTGACGATCGTCTGCAGGACGCCGCCGACAACGAGGGTCGCGCGAAGCGGGGAGATCAGCCGGCCGCCTGCCTGCGCCCGCCAGGAGCCTCGACGCGCCCCCGGCGCCATCATGCTCGAGACGGTGGACTCTTCCGCGGCGGCCGGCTCGCCGGCGGCCTGCCCGAGGGGAAGTTCCACGGGCGCCGGCTCCGGGGCGGCTTTGGAGCGATTCGATCCGAATGGGCGACCGTAATACCAGTACGCCTGGGTATGGGTCTCGCTGCGCGGGAATCCGAACTCCTCGCGCAGCCGAGCGCGCAGCTGCTTGAGCGACCCCGACTCCGGAGCTGCCCACGCATACCAGTCCGACCAATCGCGGGCTTCGATCGCCGCCGCGAGCGAGGCCTCCCCGCGACGCGGCACCCAGTACACGGCGGCCCGCGGGTGCGGGGCGAGCGGGATGAGGCGGTCGGTGTCCTGGTGTTCTTCCAGATAGACCTCAACCGGCACCTCTGCCGGCACCACCCCCAGGATCCCGTTGATCGCCGGGATCGACGCGGCATCCCCGATCAGCAGGTACCCGGCAGGCAGGTCTGCAGGAAGATCGAAACGGGTGCTGCCGAAAGGCGTCACCTGCACCGTCATCCCGGGCTGGGCGCGCTTCGCCCACGCCGACGCGGGACCGGCCGGCTCGTGCAGCACGAAGTCGACCGCGAAGTCCCCGGTAGCCTCATCACCCTCGGAGAGGGTGTACCCGCGCTGATGCTCGAAGTCCTTCCCCTCATGATCGGGGAACCAGAATCGCACGGCCGCGGTCGGGGCCAGCACATCGCCTTGCAGCAACGTCGCCGAGTGCATGCGCACCCGCAGGAACCCCGGTGAGATCAGCTCGGTGGCTGTGACCGTCGCCTCGTGATCACGCGCCCCATAGGCGCGCATCACCACGCCGCCGAATCCTCGCTTGGCCATCACAGCCCCTTTCCTGCGGCATCCAGTGCCGCCCTGATCTGCTCGGGAGAGCGCCCGGGAGGCGCCGCAGCCACGAACGCCCGCACCGCCGCGCCCAGCCACAGCCGCACATACTCGTCGGCGCCCACGTCCGGGAGTCCCCAATAGGCTTTTCCCAGCCGAGGATCGTCCCCTATCGCGGCCAGTGCTTTCTCCTCCTGCCGCGCGCGGCCCTCGGCTCGTTGCCGTTGGAGGTCCTCCGCGGCTGCATAGCCGATCGCGACCGACGCAACCGCCGACGACAGCACGACCGCCGCATCCGCCGCGTAGCCACGCCGACCCAGCGCCTCGACCTCGGCAGCGAGCAGCCGCCGACCGCTGTCACCGCGCGGGAACAGCGTCTGCACATACGCCGCCAACCCTGGATGCTTCAGGATGAACGATCGCAGCCGAAGCCCCGAAGACAGAAGATGCTGCGCCGTCTCCTGGGAGGGCTCATCCGGCAACTGCAGATCCGCGAGGATGTTCTCACCTACCAGGCTCTCCAAGCCCCACCGTCCGTCCACATGCCGATACAGGGCAGTCGAGGACACGCCCAGCCGAGCGGCGACGGCGTTCAGGCTGAGCTGATGCAGTCCGATCTCCCGGCCGACACGGACGATGTCCCCCTTCTCGATCTGACGAGGGCGCCCCCCGATTCGTCTCATATCGGCCTCTCCGGAAAGTTACCACCAACAACTAAGGTTAGCCTAACCATTGAGATCGAGGATCCGCAATTGATCTCCCGAAGAACGACGGAGAGTGCCGGTCGGGAACTCGGTGCTGATTTCAGCAGCGCTCCAATGTCTCCGGTTGGAGCATGCGGGCCCTCACTGCCTGTCGAGTCCGATGAGGGGCAGGAAGAGTTCGTCGACGATGGCGCGGATGCGGGAGTGCTTCAGGGGTCGGAGGTCCATGATCAGGTCGTGCCGGACCAGTTCGAACGGCATGTTCAGCACCGCGGCCGAGATGCGTCCGAGGTCGAGTTCGCCGCGATCGCGAGCGCGCCGGTAGATGTCACGGCTGGTGGGGAGTGCCTCGACGGACATGACCCTTTCGCGGACCTGGGCGGGGGTCAGGCCCGCGTCGGCAAGCAGGCCCGAGAAGGCGGCGGCCACCGCGACGGCGAAGAAGGTCGCGCGCGCCTCGCTCATCGCCGTCAGGTAGGCGATCAGATCACCGCGCAGGGAGCCGGTGTCCGGGACCGCGACGGGGTTGGCGTCTCTATGGCGCTCGATCGCGGCGAGGACCAGCTCGTCCTTGTTGGCCCACCGCCGGTACAGCACCGGCTCACTCGTGCGCGCGCGCCGGGCCACCGAATCCATCGTAAGCCGGCCGTAACCGGCCTCAACCAGCTCCCCCCACGCCGCTGCAAGCAGCTCCGCCTCAAGCTGCTTGCCATGCCGACGTCGACGCGACGGCTCGGTGGACACGGTGGGCATGGTTCGACGATAGACAGTCTTTACTTTCTCAGCAACCACGCCTACCCTATAGAAAGGCTTTACTTTCTTACAGGAGGATGGAAGATGAGCGACGCGACATCGCCGACGCCAGCGGAGACCATGGTGCTGATCGTCGGAGCCGGTCCCACCGGCCTCACGCTGGCCTGCGAGCTCGCACGGAAGGGCATCCCCTTCCGCCTGATCGAAGCAGGCGCCGGCCCGCAGCCCGGATCTCGCGGCAAAGGTGTGCAGCCGCGCACCCTGGAGGTGTTCGAGGATCTCGGCATCATCGACCGCGTGCTCTCTCACGGCCGGATGGCGATGCCGATGCGGTCGACCGGACCCGACGGCGCGGTGACGCTCGGCGGCGCCGAGCCGGAGTCGCTGAGAAACCGGCCGGACATCCCCTCCACGACGAGCCTCATCGCGCCCCAGTGGAGGGTAGAGCAGGCGCTCCGGTCGCGGCTGGCCGAGTTCGGCGGCGACGTCGAGTTCGGCACGACGCTGGAGCGCGTGGAGCAGTCCGGCGATGCGGTGTCGGCGACGATCGTCACAGCCGGGGAGAAGGCCACGATCATCGCGCGGTGGCTAGTCGGCTGCGACGGCGGGCACAGCATCGTCCGTAAGCAGTCCGGGATCGCGTTCACGGGTGAGACGCGCGAGGGCGTGCGGATGCTCGTCGCCGATCTCGCCGTCGAGGGACTGGACCGGGACGCCTGGCACATGTGGCGGCATCCCGAAGGCGCCGTCAGCCTGTGCCCGCTCCCCTCCACCGCCCTGTTCCAGTTCCAGGCCAGCATCACGCCCGGGCAGAACGCGGAGACCGCTCTGGAGAACCTCCAGGCGATCCTGGAGCGGCGCAGCAGTCGCACCGACATCCGCCTGAACGAACCCGAGTGGTCCACGCTCTGGCGCGCCAACGTCCGCCTCGCCGACCGCTACCGTGCCGGGCGCGTGCTCCTCGCCGGGGACGCGGCACACGTCCACTCCCCGGCCGGCGGACAGGGCATGAACACGGGCATCCAGGACGCGCACAACCTCGGCTGGAAGCTCGCCGCCGTCGCCGCCGGCGCCCCGGACGCGCTGCTGGACAGCTATGAGGCCGAGCGGCGGCCGATCGCCGCGAGCGTCCTCGAGCTCTCGGACGCCCGCCTCACGCAGGCCCTCGAGCAGAAGGGCCCATCGACCCGCCGCGACGCGAGCACGATCCAGCTCGACGTCGGCTACCGCGGCTCGGCCCTGGCGCAGGACGACCGAGGAGATGCCGCCGAGCAGCGCGCCGGAGACCGCGCCCCCCGACGCGACCCGGCTCGCCGATGCGGATGCCGAGCATCGGCTGTTCGACCTCACGCGCGGCGGACGCTTCACACTCCTGGACTTCACGGGAACCACCACGGTCGACGCTGCCGGCTCCGATCTCAGGACGCTGCACATCGTCGAGCACCCGACCCGGCCCGACGAGATCGCGGACGCCGGAGGCCATCTGGCTCAGGCGTACCACGCGACCCCCCGCTCGCTCGTGCTCATCCGGCCAGACGGCTACATCGCCCTCATCACCGATACCGGCGACACGCACGCCGTCGCCGACTACCTGGCAAGAATCCACTAGATCCGGCGGCGTGTGGCTCCACTCCACTCCGGTGCTGCTCGGTACCGTCACCCTGGACGCTGCAGGCGACACCGTGGTGACGATCCCCGCGGATGCGGTGTTTGGTGACCATAAGATCGTCGTCCAGGCGCTCGACGGATCGCTGATCGGGTGGGATACCGTCAAGATCGATACCGCGTCCCAGGTGGGGCCGGACGGGGAATGGCTCGCCACCGTGATCCTGGCCGGGACGGGTAAGCGCCGCCGCGCGGACGCGAACAGGCTCAGTTCTGAGCTGAGCTAACTCATGTGCAACCGGCGTTGCTGGCGTGCGTATCGCGGTGGAGTTATCCCCAGGCAGGCTCCGCTTCAACTACGTAATCATTCGGCTGAGCGCCGATTGAGGGCTGAGTGCGCGAAGGGGAACGGATCGGTTCACGTCCCCCAAGCGTTCGGCACCACCGTCGTCCGCTGGTCCCAATGATTCACCGGTACCCACAGGAATGGGCCTCTCACCCGCGGCGAGATACTCCACCACGACGCCCGGCCACGCAGCCCGCACGAGGCACGGTAAACCGAACCCGCGGCGAACTGGCCAGGTCGGCTCAAGGCTCCCGCTTCGACTTCAGGGGGATCAGAGCGATAATCAGCGCCGCGCCCCAGATGAAGAACAGCGGTTGCCAGAGAGCGGTGTTCCACAGGAGTGAAAGATGATCGGTCTCCGCTGGATAGGGTGCTCCCTGAACCAGGATGGCGAGGTTGCCGATGATGCGCCATGCAGAGACTGCCAACAGCGTGATGCCGCCGATCCAGGAGATGGCAGTGATCGTGCGCTGCAATGGCGGGTGCGGGAGCAGGAGCAGCAATGGGATGAGGGCGGCTGAGGCTTTGACCAGGGCGAGGATCGCGAACGTGAGCTGAAGACGGGTGGGGTCCGCGGCGGCGAGAGTGCTGGCCCAGGGGCCAACGGTGTCGAGGAGGAGGGTGCCGCCTGCGGCCCACAGGAGGCTGAAGCTGGTGTGGATCAGACCGGCGGCCGCGCCGACGAGGAGCGCGATCCTTCTCCTGGGTGTTCCGGGTGCGGTTCGGCGAGCAGTCTGGGTCGGTATTGGGGCGCTCATGATGCGCTCCGGGCCTTGCTGACACCATGGATGCCGGCTCTTTCGAGCTGGGCGGTGGTCCAGAGCGCGAGCCAGGCGTAGCCGAGGTAGAGACCGAGCCTGATCAGGAAGGCGAGGATCTGGACGAGTATTGGCAACGTGGCGAAGTCGGCGTAGAGGTACATGAACCCGAAGTTCACGGCGGCGATGAGGCCAGCAGCCAGGTAGTAGCGGGGAGGACTCCAACGACGGTAGCGGCCGGTGAGGAAGACAAGCTCAATGATGATCCCGCCGACGAGCACCAGTCCTCCTGCGGAGGCGACCATACCGAGGAACCCGGTAATCAGGGCGACGCCGGGGCGGCGGAACAGGGCGACGGCGACCATGATGCCGAGGAACCAGGGCAGGGGTGCGGGGAAGCTCAACCACGGCACGATCGCTTGGATGGCGACACCGAGCACGCGGGAGAGCTGTGCGATCACCCCGGCGACGACAGCGAGGGCCGCGCACACGAGGAGAGTCCGTGTCGAGAAGAGTCTCACCGTCGTTGCGGCCACGGCGCGCTCGGGAGTGGGTTCAGGCGTTGATGTCGAATTCATCGAATTCGGCCATCCCCTTTCCTTGGTCGAGGAGCGTCTTCAGGTGCAGGATGCGATGAATGTCGAGGGTGGTGTTGGAGACGCCATGCTTCCAGTAGCCGAAGACCTGGACGGCCTCTTTCGGGAGTCCGATCGCGTGTCGGAAGTGGGAGCGTATGGCCTTCATCTCGTCGCGCTCACCGGCGGCCCATACCGAGAACTCGGGGACGGCCGATGTCCTCTCGGCCACCTGCAACAGCAGAGTCGCGCCCCCAGGCGCCGCCGTGATCGCCTCCACGTCGACACCCTCGACTGGCGGCAGTTCGGCAAGCTCGTCCTCGCGCGCGACAGTGGCGTGCACGGACGCCGGTACCCCTGGTGGCCAGTGCGCGAGGATCGAGGCGAGCGCGGGGACCGCCGATGAATCCGCGAGGAGCAGCACCCGCTTGGCGGGAGCGAACAGTGGAAGTTGATGCTGTCGTGGCCCTGCCACTGCGATCTTGTCACCGGGTGCGACGACCGCGAGCCAGCGCATGACCGGGCTCGGCTCCGGATGAACGACGAAATCGATGTCCACCCGATTCGAGGAGGGATCGAAGCGTCGGATCGTGTACACGCGCGACACGGGCTCATCGTCGGGGACGGGAACAGACAGGCGAACCGTCGTGTTCGGTGTCGCCCACTGGGCGGGGTCGGTCACCTCGCTCAAGACACCGCCGATCCGGACAAGCCCGGAAGGGAGCATCGTCACCGCCTCGATCCGCAGGCCCAGATGTCCAAGACCCGCGGCATGCTCGGGATGGTTCAGCACCCCAGCGGCGAGGTGTCTCAGTGCCGTCTCGTCCATGTCGATCAACCTCCAGCGCGTCTCCCGAATAACTTTACTAAGGATAAACTAACTTTGTGGACTCGTGAGAGGCAAGTGAGAGAGGCTGGGAGTATGAATGTGTCGCTGCGGCGTCCTCGCCTTGTCACGGAGAAACGGATCGTGGATGCGGGGATCGCCATCACCCTGCCGAACGTGACGGTCAAGTCCATCGCGGCACAACTCGGCGTCAGCACCGTCGCGGTGTACAACCACGTGGAGAGCGCCGACGTATTGCGTCGGGTGGTCGCCGAGGGCATCATCGACCGGCACACGCCTCCCGCACCTGCCGGTCGCGATCTCGAAGAAGACCTCCTGGACCTCGCATTCGCGCTGCGTCGGTTTGTGCACGACTATCCCGGCATCGGCCCCTACCTGGCACAGATCGACGCGACCTCCCAACGAGGCGTCGCACGCATCGATGAGGTGATGACTGCCTACGTTCGCCGCCACGACCTGACGCCCCGATACGCCGCGTGGCTGGTCTCCACCGTCTCCGAGCACGCCATCGCCCTCGCAGAACTCGTCCACATCAGAGGCGGCCGCCCGAGGAACAAGCCGGAAGCCATCGCCGAACGCGCAGACCTCACCACCCTCCCCGCGGCCGTCGGCACCGAAGCAGGCCTCACTCCCGACGACTACTTCGCATGGTCGATCCGCGCCGTCATCATCGGTGCGATCACACTTCTCGATACCCGGCCACACCCGCTGCCGAGAAGAGCCAGTGAGGGTAAAGCCGCAGATCGCACGCGTTTCGCCGCACCGTCGGGGTCGTAATCGAACGGCACGTCTGGGGCGAGCAGGACGGCATCGCCGCCGGCCGCGGGCGAGGAACCTGATCCGCC
>JBQGOU010000056.1:0-13065 GCA_052086865.1 Cellulomonadaceae bacterium | reverse complement strand
CCTACTTGGTCGTGGCGGTGCTCGGACTGTTCGGCGCGCTGGCCAACAGGATGGTGGGCGGGATCTTCTGCGTCGTGGTGCTCGTCCTGAACGGCCTGCAGTGGTCAGGTGCGGCAAACCTCTGGGCGGTCAACCCCGTCTTCAACGACCCGTTCCTCCTCATGTTCCTCGCACCGTTCTGCTTCGGGATGCTGTTCACACTGTTCGGTGACGTGATCCCTGTCGACGACCGCCTGGCGATCGGCATGCTTGCTTTCGCCGCACTGACCTATGCCTATGGAGGCTGGAACGTAGTCGGTCAGTTCGGGTTCCTCTACTTCCTCATGTGGTTTGCCGTCCGCGGGCGAGTGACCAACTGGGAGAAGCACGGCGACCTGAGCTACGGGATCTACATCACCGCGTGGCCGGTCATGACGCTCGGAGCGTTCTTCGGCCTCCAAGAGCACGGATGGATGGTCTACCACCTGGTCGTCGTCGTGGTCACCCATGTGCTTGCCTACCTGTCGTGGCACCTGATTGAAAGCCCTGCGATGAGCCTGAAGAACTGGACGCCACGCTGGCTCGAGCGGTTCCTGTCACGTCTCGCGCCGGCCACGGCCCTGCTCCGTGAGACCCTGGTCAACGTCGAGTACTCCTCGACACCGTTCGCCCGCAGGCTGCGCGCCCTGGCGGACGGGGAGCCTCGATGACGGCCGCCGACGTGCGACCGCGCACCACCCTGCTTCCCGGACGCTCATACATCGCGCTCGTGGCACTCGTGGTTGTGTGCGTCCTCATGACGGGACTGGGGGTAGCCGCGCAGCAAGGCTGGATCCGTGACAACGGCTCCAAGCCGGCCGCCGAGGCCTGCCAGCCGCCCGTGCCCGCCATGGATGCCTCGATCTGGAGCGGAGCACGAACAGGCGAGTCGGAGGCCGTCTTTGCCGCCGGAGTCGGCCCCGACAGCCCCGTAGTCGCCGGCCAGGACGGCTTTGTGTTCTGGGGAGACGTGCAGCTGTCGAACTTCTCCCAGATCCTCGGCCGCGCACCCTGGCTGGACGATCAGCGCGACGCCTGGCTCGACTACTTCCTCGACCTGCGTCAAGCTCTCGAACAGGACGGCACTCGCCTGCTGATCGTCATTCCCCCCTCCCCCGGAACCGTCTACCCGCAGATGCTGCCTGAGTGGTCCTCCGAGCTGCGGGGCACCACCCACCTGGACCAGCTTCTGGATGTGTCGGGGGACCTGCCCATCGTCGACGTGCGAACGGCATTGGCCGATGCTTCTCAGACGGACTGGACCTTCAGCGCTGTCAACAGCCACTGGACGCCCTACGGCGCCTACGCGGCCTGGGAAGCGATCTCCGCATGCTTGGCCGCGACGTACCCAGATGCCGGATACGATGCGATCCCGATGAGTGAGGTCGTCGGCGTCCTCGGCACCGAACCCCCCAACGAGTTCGCCGAGTGGGGGTTCGAGGCCCCACGGGACGACTGGACCGAGCCGACGCTCAGCCCGGCGGCAAAGGCTACGACGGCCACGCGGGCCGACGGCACATCGGCCTCTCTTCGCTTCCCGGACGGCATCGACCCCGTCGAGCTTCCGGCGACCACCACCGGCGGCACGGTCGGCCAGCGCGTCCTGGTGGTCGGCGACTCGCAGTCCAAGGCACTCTCGGCCCTGTGGGCGCAGGGCTTCAGCTCCACCGTGCAGATCCGCCACTTCCTCGACGACGACGGCCAGCGCGCCAACGTGCTCGACGCGGCCCGGCAGGCCGAGGCAGACCTGGTCGTCCTGCAGATCGCCGAGCGCTTTCTCGGCACAGCCGCGCCCCAGGTCAGAAGATGACGATCCGCCAACGATGCAACGCGAACTCAAGGAGGTTCCGATGAGCAGCTGTGTGGTGACAGGCGGAGCGGGCTTCATCGGCAGCGCGCTGTCCGGTCCCCTGGCCGATGAGTTCGACCAGGTGATCGCATTCGACAACCTCCTTCCCCAGGTCCACGCCTCTCGTACACGGCCTGAACGTCTCGATCCACGCGTCGAGCTCGTCGTCGGCGACGTCACGCGCACCGAGGACTGGAACGAGCTCCTGGCCGAGCACCGCCCAGACGTCGTCGTGCACCTGGCTGCCGAGACCGGAACCGCCCAGTCGCTGACGGAGGCGACTCGGCATGCCGAGGTCAACGTCGTGGGCACTACGCAGATGCTCGACGCCTTCGCCCGGCACAAGCTTCGGCCGCGCTCGATCGTGCTGGCATCCTCGCGAGCGGTGTACGGCGAAGGCGCGTGGTCCGGCACGGCCGGCACCGTCTGCTATCCGGGGCAGCGTTCGCACGAGATGCTCGCTGCGCACAGGTGGGAATTCGCCGACCTAACACCGATGCGGCAGCGATCGGATCTGGTTCGGCCGGAACCTACCAGCGTGTACGGTGCCACAAAGCTCTGCCAGGAGAACGTGCTGGCCTCGTGGTGCCGCTCGATGGGGGTGCCCGCCGTGCTTTTCCGGCTGCAGAACGTGTACGGCCCCGGACAATCTCTGACAAACCCGTACACCGGTATAGTGCCGCTGTTTGCGCGCATCGCTCGCGAAGGCGGGTCCATCCCGGTGTACGAGGATGGGGAGATCGTGCGTGACTTCGTCTACATTGACGACGTGGTCAGCGCGCTGGTCGCCGGAACTCACCGGACGACGTCGAACGAGCATCCTTTCGACGTCGGCTCGGGGAACCGCACCACGATCGACCAGCTGGCGCAGCTCATCGCGAGACGCTACGGGGCTCCCGCCCCGCACGTGACCGGCCAGTTCCGCGATGGCGACGTGCGGGCGGCGGTAGCCGACATCACGCTCACGGGTGACGAGCTCAGGTGGCGGCCCCGTGTGGGTCTCGAGACGGGGATGAACCAACTGTGCGATTGGATCGATGGTCATGAGCATGTCTGAGCGGCACGGGAGCAGCTCCCCCGAGTCCGAGGAGCTGCGCCACACCCTCGGTCTGATCGGCAACCTTGCGCGGCGCCAGCTGAGCTCGCAGTACAAGCGCACCGTGCTGGGTCGGCTGTGGTCTCTGCTCAACCCTCTCGCTGCGGTGATCATCTACTCGCTCGTCTTCGGTCTGGTGCTGCGCGGCGGCGTAGAACCGGGAAAGAACTCCGGAATCGACTCGTTCGCCGTCTGGATCGCCATCGGCGTCATCGGCTGGGGATATCTGTCCGGCTCGATCATGGCGGGCATGAACTCCTTGACGTCCAACACCGCACTGCTGACCAAGGTATACTTCCCGCGTTGGGTGCTGCTCGTCTCGGACATGGTCGCTGGCACCGTCAACCACCTGCCCGAGATCGCGATACTGGTGCTCGTCGCGCTCTTCGCGGGTGGCCCTGGCGTGCTCCTCTACCTGCCTCTCCTGCTGCTGGTCGTACTGCTCACCGGACTTTTCGCCACGGGCTTGGGCCTCGCACTATCGGTGGGCATGGTCTACTTCCGTGACCTGTCCTACCTGTGGGGGATCTTCAACCAGGTCTGGCTGTATGCGTCCGGCATCGTCTTTCCCCTGACCCTCCTGGTCACGGTCCAGAACGATCTGTTCGAGGATGGGTGGGCCATCGGCGGCGAGCCGCTGCCGCTCGCCCAGATCGCCCGGCTCAACCCGGCCCAGCTCTACATCGAGGCTTACCGCAGCATTCTGTACGACTTTGCCTCGCCATCACTCGGCGTGTGGCTCGGCTGCCTGCTCTGGGCAGTTGCTGCGCTCACACTCGGCATCGGGGTCTTTCGCAAGCACAGCGCACGGATCGTGGAGGCCTTGTGAGCACGGCAATCAGCGTTCGGGACGTCTCGAAGTCGTTCCGGATGTACACCAACCGGTCCCAGTCCTTGAAGTCGCTCTTCGTCGACCGGCGCAAGTCCCGGCATGAGGACTTCTGGGCGCTGCGCGACGTGTCTCTCGAAATCCCCGAAGGGAAGACCTTCGGCCTACTCGGCAACAACGGCTCTGGGAAGTCAACCCTGCTCAAATGCATCGCGCGCATCCTGACACCCAACACGGGCTCGATCGTGAGCCGCGGCCGCATGGCTGCGATGCTCGAGGTGGGTTCAGGATTCCACCCCGAGCTGACGGGCCGTGAGAACGTCTACCTCAACGGCTCGATCCTCGGCATGAACCGGCACGAGGTCGACCGGAAGTTCTCCGACATCGTCGACTTCGCCGGCATCGGGGAGTTCATCGATCAGCCCGTAAAGAACTACTCCTCAGGCATGTACGTTCGGCTCGGGTTCTCGGTGTCCATCCACGTCGAGCCGGACATCCTCCTCGTGGACGAGATCCTGGCTGTGGGAGATGCCGAGTTCCAGGAACGCTGCATGGCGAAGTTCTCAGAGTTCCGGCGCGAGGGCAGGACCGTGGTCGTCGTCAGCCACGGGCTGGAGCAGATGCGGAGCTTCTGCGACGAGGCGGCCTGGCTCTCGCACGGACGCCTCATGGGGACCGGCCCCGTCGCGGAGGTGATCGAGAACTACTCCGAGGCCGCGCACCTGGCCAAGCCGGTCGAGGGCGGAGGCTCGCGCATCGGTTCGGGCGAGGCGCAAATAACCGCGATCGAGTGGCTGCACGAGGACGGCCGTGACGCACGGATCTGCCGCACGAGCGAGGCGATCCGCATACGCCTGCACTACTCGGCCTCCCAGCGCATCGAGCGGCCGGTTTTCGGCGTCTCGGTGCAGACGCTGGACGACCGACTGGTGTGGGGGCACCTCAGCCACGACGCCGGCTTCATTCCCGAGAGCATCGAGCCCGGTGAGGGAACGCTCGACGTCGTCATACCACACCTTCCTCTGCGCCCCGAGACCTACACCCTCTCCACCTCGCTGCAGGGCCCGGGGACCTCCCACCTGTTCGACGCCTACCAACGCGGCCTGACGTTCACCGTCGTGCCGACCGGCCGTGCTGAGTCCGGTGGCCTCGTGGTGTTCGGTTCGCACTTCGAGGCGCTTGAGCCACCTCGCCCGATGATCACCCGTCCTCAGGACGACGACACCGATGCCGCCCGCTGACGGACTACGAGTCGGGCTGGTCGTCGAGCAGCTCTGGCAACCCGTACCCGGCGGCTCGGGCACCTATGTCCGTGCGTTGGCCAACGGACTGCTCACCGTCCCGGACGTCAACCCGCACGGTGTCACAGCGCGCGACGACGGGACGGGCCGCCACGGCCTCGACTCACGCCTCGAGCTGCGCCGTTCGTATCTGCCCCGAAAGGTGCTCTACGAATCCTGGTGTCGTCTCCGGGCGCCACGTGCGCCCGGATGGCGGCGGACCGACGTCGTTCACGCCACGACGTGGGCCGTCCCGCCGTCGTCCTCGCCCCTTGTCGTCACTGTGCACGACGTTGCCTTCCTGCGGGAGCCAGGACATTTCACATCGCACGGCGCCGCCTACTTCCGGCGAGCGCTCGCGATCACACGCGCCGAAGCCGCCCGGGTGATCGTGCCGTCCGAGGCGACAGCACAGGACTGCGCGGATGCCGGGATCGACCGTGCCAGGATTCGCGTGATCCCGCACGGTGTCCAGGTCGATGCCGTAGCGCACGACGACGTCAGGGCTCTGCAGACCACATACGGCCTGACGCGTCCGTATGTGCTGTGGGTGGGAACTCTGGAGCCGCGCAAGAACCTGCCCGCACTGCTGACCGCATACGCTCTCCTGCTCGATCACGGTGTCGACCTCGACCTCGTGCTCGTCGGCCCAGACGGCTGGGGCCCCACGAGCGAGGAGGTTGGCGCCACGATCAGGAACCTGGGACGCCACCGGGTGCACCGCCTCGGGAGGCTGTCCCGCAAGGAGCTCGCCGCCGCCTACGCCGGCGCCCAGGTCTTCTGTTTTCCCTCCAGCTGGGAGGGGTTCGGCCTTCCGGTTCTCGAGGCCCAGGCTCACGGCGTGCCCGTGGTCACGTCGGCTGGCACGTCAATGCATGAGGTGTGCGGAGGCTCGGCGATTGCGGTCGACCCGCAGGACGCGCCAGAGCTGGCGCATGCCATCGAGCGCGCAGCGGGCGCAGAGCGTGACCACCTCGTAAGCCTGGGGTACGCCAACGCCGCCCGCTACACCTGGCCGGAAGCGATCCGGGCGACCGCGGACGTGTACGCCCAGGTGCAGCGATGAGTCCGCTGGTACGAGTCGTGGTCGTCAACTGGAACGGCGCCGATCTGCTGCCTGCCTGCCTCGAGTCGGTGCTCGCGCAGGACCTGCCACCGGACGCTGTCGAGACCGTCGTGGTCGACAACGCGTCCACAGATGGCTCGGTCGCGCTCCTCAGGTCCCGGTTCCCCAACGTCCAGGTCGTCCAGAACGCGATGAACACCGGATTCGCGGGTGGCGTCGAGGAAGGCCTGAAGAACCTCACCGCATCGTTCGTGACCCTGCTCAACAATGACGCGCGGCTCGAGCCCGACGCCGTCCGGGTCATGGTCGAGACGCTCGAGTCCGAACCTGGACTCGGCGCAGTCACCGCACTCATCCTGCTCGACGACCAGAGTTCGGCCACGCTCGTGAACTCCACCGGCAACATCGTCCTGACCTCCGGATCGGCGACGGACCGTGACTGGATGAGGCCGCTCGACGAGCTCGACTCGCCGCCCGAGGTCTTCGGCTTCTGCGGCGGCGCGGCGACACTACGGACCCGCGCACTCGACGATGTCGGCGGCTTCGACACCTCGCTTTTCCTCTACTACGAGGACACCGATCTCTCGTGGCGACTGCGCGCCGCAGGCTGGGACATCCGCTTCGAGCGCGGCGCCGTCGCCTGGCACCGGCACGCCGCGAGCACGGGGACGACGAGCCCGGTGTTCCGCTTCTACAACAACCGCAACGCGCTGATCGTCCTCGCCCGGTATGCACCGGGCCGGACGCTCCTGCGCGCCGTGGCCCGTCAGCTCGCGGCGCCGGTACGCCACACGCTGAGCGGGGACGAGCCCCGCACGATGCTGCGCGCGAGGTTCCGGGCACTCGCCGCCGCGCTGCCCCGGCTCTGCCGCGAGCGACGTCGCGGCCGCCACGTGCGCCGAGCGCTTGCCGACCAGCCGGACCTCTGGACCGCACCGCCCGCCTGACCCGTTGCCACGAGCACAACCTGCATGCGGCACAATAGCGACCGTGACTCGCATACTCGTGACCGGCGCCGGCGGCTATATCGGAACCCACGTCGTGGAGGCACTGACTCGGGCGGGCGCGACGGTCCTGGCCGCCGAGCGCTCCCCCGACGGCGCACGGTTCGCAACGGGCGTCGTCCCGGTGACCGGCGACATCTTCGCCGATCCCGCTGGGCTCTTCGAGCGTGCCGGCCACGTGGACACGGTGATCCATCTCGCCTGGGAGAAGGGGTTCGTGCACAACGACCCCGTCCACATCGACCGCTTGCCCGACCACCTGAACTTCCTCCGCTCAGCCATCGCGGCAGGCGTGCACCACCTCGTCGCCCTGGGCACGATGCACGAGGTGGGCTACCACGAGGGCGCGATCGACGAGACGACCCCGACCAACCCGCGCTCCCTTTACGGCATCGCCAAGGATGCCCTGCGACGCAGCCTCGACGTGATCACGGCGGACACCGACGTCGTGGTGCAGTGGCTGCGGTGCTACTACATCCACGGGGACGACGAGCGCGGCAGCTCGATCTTCGGCAAGATCTCAGCAGCGGCAAAGGCCGGCCAACGCACCTTTCCCTTCACAAGCGGCCGCAACAAGTACGACTTCATCGATGTCGCCGTGCTCGCCGAGCAGATCGCCGCGGTCGCGCAGCAGACCTCTGTAACGGGTGTGATCAACTGCTGCACGGGCCGCCCGGTCTCCCTCGCTGAGGCCGTCGAGGACTTCATCGCCTCCCACAGGTACGACATTGCCCTGGACTACGGTGCCTTCCCTGACCGGGACTACGACTCTCCCGCCGTTTGGGGTGACGCGACCAAGATCGAACAGGTCTTGGCATGGCGCTGAACCTCAGCCCAGGCGCGGGTCGCGCACGATCTCGTTCGGTAACACGATCGCGCGCGCGACTTCGTGACCGCTCAACGTCACTGACCCGACGATCCCGTCCGGGTTGCGCAGCCAGTCGGGCTGGACGCTCCAGAGGTAGCTCAGCACGCCGCCACCCTGGGTCGCACTCAAGACCAGGCCGAGTACGAGAGCGAGCTTGACCTTCCGGCCGGCGCCGGCACCTCCCGCCGAAGCGAGTCTTGAGACCACGATGCAGGCGATCACCACGACGACCGGATAGACGACGAGAAGGTAGCGGGCGGCGATCCCGACGCCGACTCCGAGCGTGCGGTAGTCCGTGTAGTTCTGCCAGAACAGCACTGCGGTCAAGAACGCCGATGCGGCGAGCAGCAGCCGCGCGCCAGCGATGCCACGCACCACTCCCCAGCCGAGGATCAGGACCACCGCGAGGGCGCCGAGAAAGGCCAGCACGATCGGGCCGACGGCATGGGGACCCAAGGTTGCAGTCGACCTCGCGTCCTGATCCACCACACCGATCAGGGTCGTGTATCGCAGCATCGCTGGCAGCCAGTGGTAGGTGCCGAAGTCCACCATCCCGTTGAGCGAGGCTGGCACGCTGGTGAAAGCGTCATAGAGTTCGACGTTGCGCGCCCACGGCCCGAACATCTGGCAGATCTCAAGCTCGTGCACACGCTCGCACGCCGGGGTCGGCGAACCGTAGCGCACCAGGTTGATCACATAGCGCTCGATGAACAGCGCGACACCGAGGACGGAGGCCAAAGCCAGCGCGATGCGCCGCGCCCGGGCTCTGGACAGGTAAACACGCAGGTGCCGGGGGAGTTCGCGCGCGTAGCGGGCCTGCCGCACGATGAGCGCGACTCCGATCACCGCCAGCACGGGCAGCAGCGTGTACTTGGTGAGCGCACCGAAGGTCCCCAGAGCCACGATGCCAAGCCACCCGACGAGGTCGAGGCTGGTAGCCCGCCAGACCCGAACCGCGACGACGAAGAACCCCGCCGCCATGAGCAACTGAAGGTTGTCGTAGCTCACGGCGCCGGCGAGGAAGACCAACAACGGCGACGTCGCGACGACTGCGATCGCTACCGTGGCGACAGCCCGGCTCGCACCGAGCGCACGCGCCAGTCGGTGGAAGACCGCCAATGCGGCCGTGACGATCACCACCGTGAGGAGTCGTAGCGCAACCGTGCGATCTCCCACGTCCAGGCCCATGCCTCGCATGAGCCGCCAGGGCCAGCTCATCAGGTAGTGATAGAGCCACGAGCCGTAGCGTTCGGCGTCGCCGATGGCCCCGTCGCCGGGTACCTGATCGATGAACGGGGTGAGTCGAGTGCTGAAGGCCTCGATGGCCTCGATGTGGTAACCCTCGTCGTAGATGACCAGACGCGCTGAGACTGCGACCCAGGCCGCCTGAAGGGCGAAGGCTGTCAGAACCACCACCAGGGCAAGGCGCGACGCCAGCAGGTCGACGCATCGTGTGGCACTTCGGTCCGCGAGGGACCACAAGCGATCCGCCGCAGTACTCACGCTCACTCCTCCGCGCGCCAGTCCGCATCGAACTCCGGCAGGTACGGATCGTCGCCCCGCAGATCCCATCGGCTCCTGATGAGGTCGACCTCCCACTTGTGGACCGCCGGTTCCCGAGTCTGGGACTCGAAGTGGAAGGCCGTGACGTCAGCGAGCCACACGTTGCGGCGGCCCGTCGCACGGATCTTGCAGGAGAAGTCCACGTCGTTGAAGTTGGCGGGCAGCAGCTCGGTCATGCCGCCGACCTCCTCGTAGACGTCACGACGGAGCGCCACACAGGCCGCAGTCAGGCCGCTCACCTCCCGGTTGACCGCGTTGACGGCGAGATAGCCGACGTCGTCACCTGGGAGGGTCGCGTAGGGATGGGTGAGGTTGTGACCGTGGTAGGCGTGCCCAGCGTGCTGGATCCGGCTGTCCGCGTAGAGAAGCCTGGCGCCCGTCATGCCCACGTCGGGTTCGTCCAGCGGCGCCACCAGCTGTTCGAGGAAGTCCGACGTACGGACCTCGATGTCGTCGTTGAGCAGGACGATCCGATCGCCGGAGGCCTCGAGGAAGCCGAGGTTGCACTTCTCGGAGAAGTTGAACGGCTTGCCGTAGGGCACGAGTCGCAGCCGGTCTCCGGCCACCGCCCGGAGGTCCTGCAACACCGCGGCCGGGGTGTCCTGGTCGTGCACGACGACGACCTCGAACAGCTGGTGCCGGGTGTGTGCCAGCACCGAACGCACTGCCTCGACGACGAGGCAGCGCCGCTGACCCCACACGATCGCCTCCGAACCCCGGGTGGGGATCACGATGCTGATGAGCAGGGATGGGTCCAGGACGCGGTTGAGCCGATATGTTCCCTGGACGCGGCCGAGCTCGACCGTGCAGCCGTAGCCGAGCCGGTCCATGTGTGCTTGCACTGCTCGCTGCCCCGCAAGCCACGCATACGGTTTGGCGTCCATGTCCCCTGCGGCCGAGCCGGGCACCACGCGCCAGTGGTACAGGACGCGTGGCACGTGTGCGACTGTTCTAGCACTCTCGGTCACGCGCAGCACCAGGTCGTGGTCCTGGGACCCGTCGAAGCCTTCGTGGAAGCCGCCGACGTCCCGCACCAGAGCCGTACGGAGCACGGACAAGTGACAGGTGTACATCTGACCGCGTAGGCGCTCAGGAGACCACACAGGCTTACGGAACAGGTCGTAGAACTCACCGGCGGGGCCCAGCTTGTCCTCGTCGGAGTAGAGGTAGTCAATCGTCGGATCGGCATCGAGCGTGGCTTTGACGGTGCTCAGAGCGTCGGGAGTGAGGAGGTCGTCGTGGTCGACAAGGACGACGAACTCGCCGCGCACAGCATCGAGGCCGTCGTTCGAGGCGGCTACGATCCCGCCGTTCTCGGCTCGCTCGATCACCCGCACCCGGGGGTCGGCCTGAACGGCCGCCCGCAAAACCGGAAGCACCTCCGCGGACGGTGACCGGTCGTCGACCAGGATCAGTTCCCAGTCCGGAAAGTCCTGCGCGCTCACCGAGTCGATCATCTCTCGCAGCACGTCCACGGGCGGATCGTAGACAGGTGTCACGATCGAGAAGAGCGGTGCGCTCACGAGCGGCCCCCACGAAGGAACCGAAGCGGATGGCGTACTGCACGGACCGCACGATAGAGCCGTGATGCGTGGATCAGGGCGAGCTGGTGGTCCCTGTCGCGGATGACCGCGTCCATGCGTGTGTTCTCCGCCAGCACCTTGCCCAGGATCTCGTGGGTCTCGATCAGTTCGGCCTGGACCACCGCATGGTCGATCTGCGCCTGTCGCGTCGTCTGCTCGAGCCCTATGGCATTGTCGCGAGCGGTGAGCAGCCGGTGGCGCAACTCGACCACAGAAGCGGCTTCGCGCGCGTTGCGCTCGTTGACCAGCCGGGCCATCGTGGCGATCACCTCCCCGGGCACCTGTCCGTCCACGGGCGTTGGCAGAACCATGACCGGGTCGACTGTCGTCGTTCGAGGATCACCGGGAGCATCAGCGGGACGCGCGCGCAGGACGTACTGATAGGTCTGGGCCTCTGGTTGTGACCGTACCCAGTCGACTACGCCCTCGGGCAGGCGGGTCTGGTCGACCCTGACCTCAGTGCCCAGGGGGTCGAGCACCACGGCTTGCACCTGCGTAGGCACCAGGCCCGCGAGATCGAGCAGCTCATCGACACCATCGCGCGTGAAGAACCGGACGTGGGTGCGATCGAGGAGTCCGGTGTCACGGTACTCCCAGGCCCCTTGCAGCAGGGCAAGCCGTATCGAGCCGTGAGCGATGTTAGGGATGGAGGCGACGATCTGGCCGCCCGGCGCCAGAAGGCCGACCGCGTCACGCAGCGTTGCCGCGGGATCGAGCAGGTGCTCGAGCACGTCACCGAACACGATCACATCGAAGGTTGAACCGCCAAAAGCGTCGGTGAGCGAGATCTGATTGAGATTCCCGACGATGAGCTGGTCAAGCAACGGTCTCGCCTGCTCGGCGGCGATCGGGTCGTACTCGACCCCACTGACCTCACACCCCTGGTCCCGCAGCGCCTTCGCCAGGTACCCAGTGGCGCAACCGACGTCGAGGACGCGTCGGTCAGTCCCCACTAGCCGGAGGATCGCTGAATGGCTGGAGTTCAAGACGTCGGGGTCAATCACCGTCTTATATATGGTCATGAGAGAGTCTCCCAATCTGTCTGGGCCGTGACCGGGTCAGGAGCCAGGGCCCGCACAAGGTTACCCGTTGCGGTGCGCCACTGACACGGGATCGTGTTCTACCACCAACCCGTAGCATCGCTCCAGAGCGCGTCGAGCGGAACTGCCAACGTTTCGCTGAACGTCGCGGTGATGTGGTTGTCATCGTTGTATGCCAGAACATTGCCCACAACCGTGTAGCAACGTGCTACATCACAGAACAGATCACTCAAGTCGATCGCGTGGAGATCGTCAAACCGCTCCGCAAGCAGGTCGAGCGGGCTCAGCGGGCTTAGAGCCTGAGACCGACTGACGCTGCAGGAACCAGGGTCTTGCGTCAGAACACATTCTGGGCCGTCAAAGCCCAACCACGGCACGTCACGGATTGCGACTACCGCGACGCCAGCGTCAAGAAACTCCTTCCAAGCGTGTAGATATGGATCGGGAACGTGGTCGCCGTCAGCATTGGCGATCGGCCGTGTTCCAGACAGCACAACAGCATCGAAACCATCATCGATCACCTGGTCAATCACAACTCGAGACCACACTGCACACGAGCCGTCGTCGTCGATCACCTGGACGGGGCACCAGGATTTCAGGAAGGTTCGCACCAGAACTCCACGTTCCTGTGCCAGTCTATCGATCGCAGGCAAGAAGTTGCCCGAGTGGGAACCACCGACCAACGCTACCTTCATTCCGCCGTCGAGATCCCCAAAGTCGCATGTCAGCACTTCGAGGCCTGTTCCGTCCGTCACGCAGCCAGCATCAGGGGGCACAGTCCAATCGTGGCGAGCCACAACTGGGTCCGGGAAGGGAGGGTCTTGACCCCTGATCTTGGACACGCTGATTCCAGCACGATGCTGGGGAAG